>CAJWET010000092.1 GCA_913031515.1 uncultured Acidimicrobiaceae bacterium
GTCTTTTTGTATGCAAGCGTGCAATGGAGTGTCTCGCCCCATCACACTAGGTGGAACCGCTTTAGCGATTCTGTCGCCAAGGGCGTAAGGCTTATCAAGAACGCGGGCAGCATCACGTACTGCAGCTCGTGCCTTAATTTGAGAAAATGTTATGATCTGGGCTACGTGGTCTCGACCATACTGTTGAGCAACATAGCTAATCATTTGATCCCTATACCGTGAATCAAAGTCCATATCGATGTCTGGCATTGATATTCGCGAAGGGTTTAAGAATCTTTCAAAAAGTAGGTCATACTTAATTGGATCGAGATCCGTAATGAAAAGAGAGTACGCTACCGCACATCCGGCTGCAGAACCCCTACCTGGTCCAACTCGGATATTGTTGTCCCGAGCGTACCTAATTAGATCCCACGTTATTAAAAAGTACGCTGAGAAGCCCATATCGCTGATTACCTTGAGTTCGTACGTAAGACGGTCAGAAATTTCTGCCGTTAGTTTCTCACCCCAACGCTCTTTCGCTCCCTTTAGGGTTAAATGTTGTAGATACTCATCTTCGTCGGTGAACCCTTCTGGTAATGGGAAATCAGGCAAAAGAGGATTACCGAACTCAATCTCGACGTTTGCTCTTTCAGCAATCCATAAGGTGTTATCACAAGCAACTTCAAGAGAACCAAATAGGTGCCGCATTTCGGCAGCACTTTTTAAATAGTGCTGGTCTCCATGGAATTTGAACCTATTTGTATCACTGATTAGCGATCCGGTTTGGACACACAGGAGAGCATCATGTGCGACATGATCGTGCTGGTGTGTGTAATGACTATCGTTTGTAGCGAGTAGAGGGGCCCCGAGTTTCTCTGCTATCCGAACTAGGGCGGGATTAGTTCGTTTTTGTTCTGGTATGCCATGGTCCTGAAGCTCAACGAACATATGGTCTCGGCCGAAAATTTCTTGCAGCCTACCTGCGCGTTCATACGCCTCTTCCTCATCGTCCCGAAGAAGTGCCTGCAGTACTTGCCCACCTAAACAACCTGTAGTGGCTATAACCCCCTCGTTATGATCGTTCAGGACTTCCCAATCAACTCTCGGTTTGTAATAGTAACCCTCCATAAATGCCCGACTTGCCAATTGAATGAGATTTTTATATCCGGCGTTACTCTCAGCTAGAAGTGTTAGGTGGTAATAAAGTTTCCGCCCTCCCTCCGTGTTTCCGCCAGAATCGTCAACTCCACCTTTTCCGCGTTTGGGCCGCTCGACTCTTGACTCGTAGGCCATGTACGCCTCGGTGCCGATGATCGGCTTAACTCCTTTATCAATGCATGCTCGATAGAACGGCAATACTCCATACATATTTCCATGATCAGTAATTCCAAGAGCTTTTTGGTTGTCTTGAACTGCCGCACCCACTAGTTCTTCAAGGCGCGAAGCCCCATCCAGCATCGAATACTCTGTGTGCACATGAAGATGGGTGAAAGACTTCGCCACCGCTACCACTTACCCCTTAACCCTGCCGGTCTCAAATAACAAATTACATCTCTGTCATTCATCTTCTCTTTCTAGCGCAGATGAAGGACTTACGCCAATGACTATAAATAAGTTCCTGGCCGGCTTTCCGAGTCATCATCAGAGTCTGTGCCATCACTAGCCTGACGTGGAGCTCCAGGCAATAGCGCTCCACCAGATCGCATATTAGCAAGCTGTTGTTGAGCAGCCATTTGTTGAGCGAAAAGGGTCGCTTGAATGCCTTGGATGAGGCCTTCAAGCCAACCAACAAGTTGGGCCTGAGCGACTCGAAGTTCAGCTTCGCTTGGGATTTCTTCATCACCGAATGGCAAGGTGATTCGATTTAATTCGTCGCTTAGGTCGGGAGATAAAGCAGAACCGAGTTCTTTTACCGAAGTGTCGTAGATTTCCCGCATTCTGTCTCTACTGCCTTCATCAAGCGCCACTTCTCGCAATTCGTCGAGCAACTGACGCAACATTGACCCGACGCGCATAACTTTTGCGGGTTGTTCTATAAATTCACCTTCGGGGGTATCTTCAGGATTTTCAGCGTCAACTAATTCAGTCTGTTCAACGGTCACATGCTCTGGATTGTCACTCATATTCTTATAGTATCTTCCTTTACCTCATGATGAAATACTATGAGTTCTTTAAGGCAAGAAGGGGTACTAACCTTTCTTCATCGGTAACAGAGCCATGTCGGGCAACTAAGTTGGGGCCGGACTTTTTGTCTGGTACTAATGCTGTTTCAGCATGGACCACTAACGCTACTTGACCCAACCGCGAGCGAGCCGCTTCGGAGATATCTCTACCAAACCAGCCTTGATTCAAAAGGTCATGAACGGTGAAAACCCACGCTACCTCCCCATGCGCTTCGGTTGCAGCGTCAATGATTCGTTCAATCTGCTGATCTTTCGCGTGTAGCCAAACAAAACGGGCTTCGCCCGAGATGCCTGTCGCCATATTTAAAACATCAGGAGAGATCTCAGTGAGATTTTCTCCTACTTGGACCATTCCATGGTCAGCGGTGATGATAAGCGACGCCCCCTTCGGTAGTTCTTCAACTATCGATTGGACGATGTGATCTATCTGTCGAAGTTCTGCCTCATAGTGCAAGCCGAACCCTTTGATATGGCCTACTTTATCTAGGCCGTCATAATAAACGTAGACAAACGATTCCCCACCTCGGAGAGCGCTTCCGACCTCTACTGCAATAGAGCTAACCATCCAATAACCGGCATAGTTGGTATGGCGTAAGTGGGCAGCTGTGAAGCCTCCGTCTACAAAGGCTGCTGGCGAAATCACAGTGGGACTCTCTCCATTAAAGGGAATGATTGGTTGGAATTGTTGTGGCTCGATTTCAGCCGCTGCCGGGCCGCTCTCAGTCGTCCATCTCAAAATGTTTAGAGTTTCACTCCCTACTCGAATCTTGTATCCGACTATTCCATGTTCACCTGGTGTGCTGCCAGTGGTTATCGAAGTAAGAGCCGTGGAAGTTGTTGTAGGGAAGACAGTGCTAATGACATTGTCGCTAAAGTCCGCTAGGGAAGGGAGTAGGTATTTGTAACGGCAATATTGTTCGTATCCCAATCCGTCGAGGACAAGAAGTACGACTTGATTGGACTCCAGAATTTCATTTGGAATCCATCCTTCACCGATTTCCTTATGCTGTATAAGTGCCGGAACGATGTTATTTACGCAGGCACCCGAATAGTCTGGAACGTCAATGTCTACCATCACTGAACTCTATCTAGTATCTTCAACAGCTCTTGAGGCATTTCCGAAGTAAAGCTCAACCTTTCAGATGAAATGGGATGCGTGAAGATTAGAGATGACGAGTGAAGAAAGGGTCGAGAAACGGTAATAGAAGTACTTGAACCTCCATAAAGGTTATCTCCTACCACAGGGTGGCCTATAGCTGAAAAATGGGCGCGAATCTGATGCGTTCTCCCCGTTTCAAGTTCACATTTAACCAAACTGCAGGGCTCGGGAGTTTTAAATCGTTCGATGATCTCGTATCTGGTTCGGGCCTCTTTCCCATTTGAAACTACAGCTCTTCGAATTGGGTTTTTGGGGTCTCTGCCTAAGGGAGCATCAATTATCCCTTTTTCTGCTTCTAAGTCGCCAAGGATGAGAGCCGTATATATTCTCTCGATTGTTCTTGCTTGAAGCTGTGTAGTTAGGGAAAGATGGCTTTCATTCGATCGCGCAACTACTAGTAGCCCCGACGTTCCCTTATCTAACCGATGGACTATTCCGGGGCGTGTTGGGTCTCCAACGTTAGCAATATCTGGATAAAGCGACAGTAGGCCATTCGCCATTGTGCCTTTTTTTTGACTTGCTGCTGGGTGAACTACTAAGCCGGAGGGTTTGTCAACTACAACAAAACTTGCATCTTCGTAGACAATTGGTACGTTAATTTCCGAATCTGGTTTTATTTCCGCTGGCTCGACTAGGAGCCTCGAGCCAACGACGATACGGTCACCGGAGGAAACCTTTTCAGAACCTTTTTTTACTATGGAATCGTTACGAAAAACTTCGCCTTCTTTTATACATCTGGACACCATGGATCTACTGGCTCCGGTAATGAAGGAGATAACCCGATCGACCCTTTCGCCATCTAATGCATCAGGTACATATTCGCTTACGGCTGAATGTTCCTCAATCATATTCCGGCACCTCCCTCAATTTCATAAGGAACAGTGCTGGAAGTCCAACTACTAAGGCCATATCGGAGATATTGAAGATCGGCCACCATTGAAAATCAATAAAATCAACTACTCCCCCGTTTAAAGACCAAAACCCATTCTCGCTTCTCAAAACACGGTCAATCGCATTTCCAAGCACTCCTCCAAGAACTACACCAAATAGGGCCATCGTTAGATTCGTTTTTGCCGATTTTGATAGGTGGATGATTGCCACTGCTGCAGCTAGGGCTAGAACTGCCAATATCGGCGTATACGCAGTGCCAAGGGAGAAAGATGCACCCTTATTGCGGATTACGTTCAATTGCAGAGTCCAAAAAAGTTCAACAGGTTCTCGATTTTCTAACCATGCGACCACCAATATTTTCGTGGCCTGATCTATCCCAATGACAATCAGTGCGGGTAACAGTAGATAATTTCGAGGAGTTCCCACCGTATTACTTTCGAATCGAGTTTTCACAGGAGTTGCTCATTTAGGCCAGAATAGTGTCTCGGACATAGCGTTTTATAGCAGCAACGCCAAGTCTACCGCCTTAAGAAACCACCGGTCTTGTACTCTACTCGTTCAGCGGCCCACGGGATAGCCCGAAGTCTTTCTTTAGGAATTCGCTTACCTGAAACAACGCATATGCCATATGTTCCCGCTTTTAAACGGTCTAGAGCTTGATCGATTTCTTCAACGGCTGCTTGTGCGTGCGCACTTAAAGCTAAATCCCTCTCCCTTTCTACGGCAAGAGTGTCGCCTTCTCCGCCTTCCTCGTCGAATTGAACGTCACCTGGCTCTCGACCTTCAATTAACGCATCGGCCTCTGCCCTAAGTGATTCAGCAGAACGTACATATCTTCCGCGTTCTTCAAGTAGTAACGTTTTTTGTGCGTCTAAAAATTTTTTGTCGAAAGGTTTCTTCTTTGCAGGAGCCTTCTTCTTTGCAGGAGCCTTCTTCTTTGCAGGAGCCTTCTTCTTTGTAGCCATAATTCTCTTCCCAGACTGACTATTGTTCAAACAACCTATTGGTTTGGGGGTGGAGTTTACCGGCTAGTTGCCAAAACTGTGGTGATATTCACAAACTCAAGACTTTTTCTTTGTAAAGAATAATGTTTTTGCCTAAACGAAAGACGTCTGGTAGCCGAATTCAAGAGTAACCTCTATGAATATCTAGAGTTAGTGAAGCCATGAGCGATCATCCCTCCGACACCCCATATCCAAATGTTGGCCCCAAGCCAGATTTACCAAACATCGAAAAGTCTGTTCTATCACGGTGGTCGAAAGAGGAGACATTCCAAACTTCTATCGACGGCCGCCCTCAAGACAATGAATACGTTTTCTTTGATGGCCCACCCTTTGCTAACGGGCTTCCCCATCATGGTCACCTCCTTACCGGCTATGTCAAAGATGTCATTCCTCGCTATCAAACGATGCGGGGGAAAAAAGTAGAACGACGTTTCGGTTGGGATTGCCATGGTCTACCTGCAGAAATGGAAAGCGAAAAACAATTAGGTGTCTCAGGAAGAACTGCAATCACAGAGTTCGGAATCCAAAATTTTAATGAGCATTGCCAGAAATCGGTCCTCAGATACACCGATGAGTGGGAAGAGATTGTTCGTAGGCAAGCACGTTGGGTTGATTTCGAAAACGACTATAAAACGATGGACCTCTCATACATGGAATCCGTGATGTGGGCCTTCAAACAACTATGGGAGAAAGGTTTAATCTACGAAGCATACCGGGTGATGCCTTACTCGTGGGGAGCAGAGACACCACTTTCAAATTTTGAAATACGTCTAGACGACGCTACGCGACCTAGACAAGATCCAGCTATCACCGTCGCATTTGATTTGGAGCCGACTACAAATGACCCCGGAAAACTAAAGATACTTGCCTGGACGACAACACCATGGACTTTGCCCAGTAATCTAGCTCTAGCGGTTGGGGCTGATATATCGTATTCAATTCTCGAATACGACAACCAATTCTTCATTTTGGGTACTGAAACGTTAGAGAACTACAGCCCCCAATTTCCTAAGGCGAAAGTCTATGGAACCATACAGGGGAGAGAAATGCTCGGCCGAAGGTACACTCCGCTTTTCGATTATTTCGCCGATCACGATCCAAATGCTTTTCAAATCATCGAAGGTGACTTCATCGACACAGAGGAAGGTACTGGCGTAGTCCATATCGCTCCGGGGTTTGGTGAAGATGACCAGAGGATCGCTACCAATAATCAAATTGGGATCCTTGTCCCA
>CAJWET010000093.1 GCA_913031515.1 uncultured Acidimicrobiaceae bacterium
TTATTTGAAGAATTTAGCGCGGTGACAATCGCATATTGGAAAGGTGCCCCATTGACGAAAGTGAGGAATTGTTTCGCGGTCCGAACCGTTTCAAGTAATGCCGGTTGGGCGCAGGCCCAACCTATTTTCCACCCTGTGAAACTAAATGTCTTTCCCGCAGAAGAAATCTGTATGGTGCGTTCGCGCATTCCAGGAAACTGAATCAAGGGTGTATGTTCCCCATCAAATACGAGGTGTTCATAGACTTCATCACAGATCGCGAGAAGGTCATGTTCGATGCACAGATCGGCGACAAGTTGGAGTTCATCAACGGAGAAGACCTTGCCAGTAGGATTATGCGGAGAGTTGAGGAGGATCGCCTTCGTGCGAGGGCCAACTGATGACCGGAGTTCCTCCGGGTCGAAACTGTAATCCGGAGTCCGGAGGGTCACGACCTTGCGAACTCCTCCAGCTAGCGCTATAGAGGCGGCATAGGAATCGTAATAAGGTTCAAAAGTGACGACTTCGTCTCCGGTTTCGCAGATCGACAAGAGCGTTGCAGCGATAGCTTCTGTCGCGCCTGCTGTAATCAACACTTCACGGGTAGGGTCAAAACTCACCCCATAAAAACGTTCTTGATGGTCGGCGACCGCATTCCGAAGTTCAGGGATTCCCAAACCAGGTGGATATTGGTTAAATCCTTCACGGATAGCCTTGATCGCTGCTTCAGCTATCTCTGGTGGTCCGTCAGTGTCTGGGAAACCTTGGCCCAGATTAATGGCGCCGGTCTCAACCGCAAGAGCTGACATTTCAGCGAAAATTGTCTCACCGAACTCACGTAGCTGATTTTTGATGTATGGGTCCCCCGGGTGCGTCACGTCAAATAGGGTAGTGGACTAAATTCCATCTGGACAGCAGCGGACTAGGGGCGGTCGAGGTTTACCCTCATATGCTCGATTGTTTCCCATGAATGACAATTCCGGGCGTGATCGTTGACCATTCCTACAGCCTGCATAAAGGAGTACATTGTCGTAGGACCCACCCAAGACCAGCCGCGGGATTTTAAATCTCGGCTTAACGCTTCTGATCCAGCAGAAAACGCTGGAGCTGATCCTGAATCACTTCTTGGCCCTTCCGGTTCCCATGACCAGAAATACTTCGCAAGTGACCCTATTTCGTCAATAATTTCGGCAGCTCTTTGCGCGTTGCTAATTGTTGCCAAGATCTTTCCTCTATGACGGATAATACCCGAATCATCCATGAGCCGTTGCAGGTCCTTTTGTCCATAACCAGCGACTTTTTCAATGTCAAAACCGGTAAATGCTTCACGGAAATTGTTTCTTTTACGTAAAACAGTGATCCAAGAGAGGCCGGACTGGAAACCTTCCAAGCAGACTCTTTCGAACAACCCCGTATCATCAACGACAGGAACTCCCCATTCTTCATCGTGGTATTCTCTATAAACTTCGTCCATTCCTGGCCATAGACAACGGGGTAACCCGTCATCTCCGACACTCACCTGATCTTGCATATCCAAAACATAGCCCATCCCCCAAAAGACATAATTGTGAAAGCCAATATCCAGAATTTAATAAGTGGTTTGCGCCATCTCCGGTCATCGAACTAGAGATAGAACCATGGCTTTGAACATCCCAGACGCATTAGAAGATTTTGATGCCGATTGGGTTTCTCAGGCGCTCAAAACATCAGGAGCGTCCTCGTCAACGGTCTCGAACGTCGTCGCTGAACGAATAGCCATTGGTGAAGGTTTTCTAGGTGAGCTCGCTCGGCTCCACCTTACGTACAGCGATACGGGGGAAGGACCCGCAACGGCCATCGCAAAGATTCCAACGACAGATGGCGCTTTGAAACCCCTTGGTGTCATGCTTGGAGTTTATGAACGTGAATCGCTGTTCTACACCCATGTAGCTCCGAAGATAACTATCCGTAAACCTGGGATCTACTTCAACGGAAGCGATCCGGAGTCGGAGAAGTACGCCCTTCTTCTAGAGGATGTCGGACAATACCGTTCCGGCGACCACCTGCAGGGGGCAAGCCTCGAAGATGCAATGGCAGTAATAGATACAGCAGCGCAGATTCATTCTCGATGGTGGGACAGCCAAGAACTTATTGAGATGGAATGGATTCCACCACTTGATAGTCCGATCAATATGGGTCTTCAGGGACTATATGAAGCGTCATGGTCAACAGTTATGGACCAGTACGGCCACCTGTACCCTGAATGGCTTCCGGAAAAACTCGAAATGTTTATTCCGGAGATCTCACAATGGTTGACTAGCTGGGCAGAGAGGAGTAGAACACTAACCCACAATGACTTCCGATTAGATAATCTCCTGTTCGATGACCAGCCGGAAGGTCTTCCGGAAGTGGTAGTCATTGACTTCCAACTTGTCGGGAGAGGGGACGGATCAGGAGACCTCTCGCCATTTCTGGGGTGCAACCTCGACGTTGACCTTCGCCGTACTTCCGAAATAGACCTCCTTCGCCGGTACCACGAGCTAATGCATGACCGTGAAGCCGGCTTTGAAACATTTGATGAACTGGTAGAACAAATCGACACAGCGCACCTCTTCTGGCTCGTCAACTGGGGAAACACTGCTGTAACAGCTGACCACCCCAATGAACGGGCGCAGAAACTTTTCAAGGTGATCTTAGAACGAAGCATTGCCGCTGTTGTAGACCGCGATAGCGTCCAATACATAGGCGAAATGAGAGGATGAGAACTAGGGTCGATATGGAGGACGGAGAAAATATCAATGAATAATCTTCAAAAACAGGCTATTCAGGTCATTAAAGAAAAAGGCCTCAAACGTCTGCCCGAGCCCATTCAGCTCGCCTCCGGAGCGATGAGTCAGGATTTCGTCGATGGGAAACGCGCAACCGCACATTATGACGACCTTGAAATAGCCAGCAAAGCCGTTGTCGACGGGTTACGCCTACAAGGCGTAACCTTTGATGCAGTCGGGGGTCCGACGCTGGGGGCGGATGCACTCACCATAGGGATCGCCGCCATTATGCGGTGCCGCTGGTTCTTTGTTCGTAAAGCACCCAAAGGAAGGGGAACGAATCAACTCATTGAAGGCGCCCAACTTACAACGGGGGACCGGTGCCTTGTTGTCGAAGATGCCATCACCACTGGGGGTTCTCTATTAAAAGCTGTCCAGGCCGTTGAGGATACTGGAGCAAGTGTGGTTGCTGTAGCGACTCTCGTTGATAGAGGGGAGATCGCCCGGCCACTTATTGAAGAGCGGGGAATCATCTACTTTCCTGTCGCGACATACACTGACCTAGAAATCGATCCTGTCGATCCCGTATAGAGAAACAGTAGATTCTAGATACAGTGAGATCATCAATAGATGGAGGGGAACATGGATACACCAGTTGAAACGGTAGAAGCAGAAGATGTAGAGATTTTTGCATCGGATGACCCCGGCAAAGGACTGCCCGGGCGTGTTTCGCTCCCTGGCTACTCTCGCACAATGGGACCGCAGACTCACCTCAATGAAGAACGTGACAGACTCCAAGGATTAACCTGGGAACATTTTGATGTCCGTCAACTCTCTTCCACAGTAGGAGCTGAACTTATTGGTCTGGACTTAACACAAGAACTCGCACAATCCGTCTTTGATGAAATCCAACAAGCGCTTTGGGACTACAAGGTGATTTTTTTCCGAAACCAACTCCTTACTCCCGAACAACATGTCACTTTTGCCCGCCGATTCGGTGAACTAGAAATCCACCCTTTTCTTCCTCCGAACACTGCAACTCCCGAACTGGTAAGGTTCGAAAAAAACGATACAGCAGCTGGATATGAAAACCAGTGGCACCATGACGTGACCTGGAGGAAGGAACCTTCGCGTGGGGCTATTCTTCGAGCCGTAGAAGTACCTCCAGTCGGAGGAGATACCCTTTTCGCCGATGCGTATGCGGCGTATGGAGGTCTCACAGAAGAAACCAAAGAACTCATTGCCGGTCTAGAAGCAACCCATGATTTCCTGCGGGCTTTCGCCCGCCAAGTTCCCAAGGAGAAAAGGGATGAAATTCGAGAACGCTATCCAATAGTTCATCACCCAGTTGTTATTAACCATTACCAGACAGGGAAGCCTCTACTCTATGTCAACCGGATCTTCGTTACCGGAATCAAAGGGTGGGAGCAGGAACAAAGCTATGAACTCCTCGACCTCCTCTGCAGGGAATTCGAAGTGCTTGAATACTCCTGCCGCTTTCAGTGGGAACCCAACTCCATTGCATTTTGGGACAATCAGGCCGTGCAACATTACGCAACCAGTGATTATTCACCCCATAGACGAGTAATGGAACGGGCGAGCATCAAAGGAACCCAGCCAACACGCCATTAGTTTTTGAGGAATCAGCAATTATGCTGACACGAGAAACTACCTTGTTTGATGTTTGCAAATGCGCCTGAGGCTCGTATCGTAAAGGAAGAGTTTTGGGATTCAAAATATGTTCCTAACAACTTATTAATATTAAAATTTTTTAGTGTGCAAGGAGTGCGCAGATATGAATTTGCATCCACGGGAGGACCGGATAGTTGTCCGGCCCGGAGAATCAGAGGAAACTACGGCAAGTGGTCTGGTAATACCTGACACGGCGAAGGAAAAGCCACAACAAGGTGAAGTACTGGCTGTTGGGCCCGGAAAACGATCCGAACAGACAGGTGAACTAATCCCAGTCGATGTAGAGGTCGGAGACACTGTTGTCTACGCCAAGTACGGAGGCACCGAAATTTCAAGTGGTGGCGAAGAACTTTTAATTTTGTCAGCCCGCGACGTGCTCGCAGTAGTGAAGTAGGGAACCATGTCAAAAATTCTTAAATTCAACGAAGATGCCCGACGTAAGCTTGAAGCAGGCGTGAATCATCTCGCTGATGCGGTCAAAGTCACGCTCGGACCCAAAGGACGTAATGTTGTGCTCGACAAGAAGTTCGGTGCACCGACAATTACCAATGATGGAGTATCGATCGCACGTGAAATTGAGCTCGAAGATCCATTCGAGAACATGGGCGCACAGCTGGTGAAAGAAGTCGCCACAAAGACCAATGATGTCGCTGGTGACGGAACGACGACAGCGACCGTACTCGCACAAGCCATGGTCAAAGAAGGCCTCCGGAATGTTGCTGCGGGGGCCAACCCCATGGTACTCAAGCGAGGAATTCAGGCAGCTGTGGACGCAGCAGTTGAATCAATCGGTGAGCAAGCTGAGCAAGTAGCAGACTCCAAAGACCAAATTGCGAATGTTGCATCAATATCAGCAGCTGATGAAACCATCGGGGAGATCATTGCAGAGGCTATTGACAAGGTTGGGAAAGACGGTGTTGTGACTGTTGAAGAATCCAATACGTTCGGCATGGACCTGGAATTCACTGAAGGTATGCAGTTCGATAAGGGATACCTTTCACCATATTTTGTCACTGATGCTGAACGGCAAGAAGCTGTTCTCGAAGAGCCGTATATTCTGCTGACGCAGGGAAAAATTTCATCAGTGCAGGAAATGCTTCCTGTTCTAGAGAAAGTCATGCAATCAGGAAAACCCCTTTTGATCATTGCTGAAGATGTCGAAGGTGAAGCGCTCGCTACACTCGTCGTCAACAAGATCCGCGGTACCTTCAATTCTGTTGCAGTCAAAGCCCCAGGATTTGGTGAACGCCGGAAAGCGATGTTGCAAGATATGGCAATTCTCAGTGGCGGTCAGGTGATAGCTGAGGAAGTGGGTCTCAAACTCGATGGCGTTACCTTGGACTTGCTTGGGACTGCCCGCAAGGTTGTGATCACGAAAGATAACACCACTCTTATTGAAGGAGCGGGAACCCGAGAAGATGTTGATGGCCGCATTGCTCAGATCAAAGCGGAGGTCGACAACACAGATTCTGACTGGGATCGTGAAAAACTTCAGGAACGTCTAGCGAAACTCAGCGGCGGAGTCGCGGTTGTGCAAGTAGGCGCAGCTACCGAAGTTGAACTCAAAGAAAAGAAACACCGTATCGAAGATGCGCTTTCTGCCACCCGTGCAGCGATCGAAGAAGGGGTTGTCGCTGGAGGCGGCACCGCTCTACTCCGGGCACGTTCCGCAGTTGATGCTGCTGAAGATGAACTTGATGGAGACGAAGCTACAGGCGCTCGACTGGTTGCAACTGCTTTAACTGCACCAGCGAAACTCATTGCTGAAAATGCAGGCTATGAAGGTTCTATCATTGTCCGAGAAATAGAAAACGCCAAAGGAAATGTTGGATTTAACGCAGCCAAAGGAGAGCATGAAGACCTCGTGGAGGCAGGAGTCATCGACCCTGCGAAAGTCACTCGGGCAGCTCTACAAAATGCGGCTTCTATCGCAAGTCTGCTTCTAACCACGGAAGCACTTATTGCCGATAAACCTGAACCTGAACCACCATCGTCATTTTCATCATATCTAGATTGGAACCT
>CAJWET010000094.1 GCA_913031515.1 uncultured Acidimicrobiaceae bacterium
TGTGCATTTGCCGAACTATCGGAATTATTGGAAAGCAGCTGGTTATGTAAAGGAGATGGAAGTAATAGAAGAAGCGATCTCTCAAGGACATTCGGATCAGCTTCGTTCGCTAATGACTGATGAATGGCTGAGTGACGTAACACTTTACGGCTCACACAACGAAGTCCTTGATGGCCTAGATGCATGGTATGAGGCTGGACTGACAACCCCGATACTGGTTCCCTCGTCTACGGCAGGTGGTCAATTTAACGCATTCGCTGAGCTCTTCGAATTATTTGAGTGAAACTCCCTACTCTAAAGTAAAGAGCCTCCAGACCACCATCGTTCAAATCGTGGCTTAATCGCCGATGTGACGAGTTCGACAATTGTTCCATTCGGCGGAGCAAGGTAAGACATGCCCGAATAACCGTCTTCCGGAGACCTCGCAGCCGCTAGCAGGCGCCACCCGAGACCAAGTAAGCGTTCTGTTTCTTCCTTGACGTCATCAACCCAAACCCCTACATGGTGAACACCTGGGTCGGTTCTTCCATCCCAGATGCTGTTCTCTGGACCTTCAAGAAGCTCCAAATGCTGAGGACCTTCACAAGAATATACGAATTTAAGAGGCAACTTTTGTTGCCCATCTTCGGGAGTCCAAATATTCTGCCCTGGCGTATCGATAGGTTCGGCCCAAGTAACGCCCAATGACGTGCCCATTTCTTCCATTGCAATTTCGAGGTTCGGAACACGGATCCCAATATGAAATATCTCTTGAAAGTCGAACATTATTACTCAGTTCTCAATATACGGAGCCAGAAGTTTTTCGACTTTAAGAGCTTCAGGAACACGTTCTTCTCCGATCATGTTGTCGATCTGTTCGTGTAAATGCCAGATCCGTCGTTCCTGATAGTTGATTGGGATTCCAGTTAATGCCGGAGATTCAAGCGACTCCTGCATTGGTGCCATGTTGTATTTATCTTCATCCATAATCCGATCGAATTGTTCCATGCGGATTTCCCAATGCTGTGGCATGTCATCTCCTTCCCAATCCTTCGGTGCGTAATACCACCATTCCAACAAAGTGTTTTTTTTGTCGATCGGCCAGAAAAGAAGAACAGGGAAGCCAAACGATCCCAAAGGAATAATGTAGTTAGGGAAATAACTAACCGCTGTGCTCGTGCAATCGAGCATGTTTAAGAAATCTTTATTTTCGGTTTCGATAATGGCAAAGTCACCGTTATCAAGTGGCTTCCAATCATCCCAAGAATCCATACCTTGCCGTTTGATATGTTGTTCCGAATACCCTGTCGTCATTCTGCTATGACCACCATCGAATAGACCCATAACAGCCCGACGATTATCCAGGACAGCCCAGCCGTCTTTGTTTGAGTGAATATGTTTGAAATGGTAGACCTCGAGAAAAGCTTCGGCTGTGACTTTCCAGTTGCAAGGGACAATCATGCTTTCTCGGTATACCTCACGAAGGTTTTCACAGTGAAGAGGCTCAAGCATTTGTGCAGCATCACCAAGGTAGTCAAGAAGGGGGCCTGCTTCTGGATTTTTATTTATAAAGATAAATCCTCCAAAAGTGTCGCAACTTACTTTTGGAAGGCATCGAGTTGACCTATCCAAGTCTACGAAATCACGCTCATCCGGAAGTGCTATTAATGTTCCATCGGTGATGTCATAGGTCCATGAATGGTATTGGCAGCGGAGATGACGGTCTGATCCTTTTTCTGCTCTGACTACGGGAGCTCCTCGATGTTGGCAGGTGTTATAGAAACAACGAATAACTCCGTCGGCTCCACGGATGACGATCATTGGTTCTTTGAGTTTCTTAAAAGTGAAATAATCTCCTGGGTTTGGAATATCTTCCACGCGACCTGCTATTACCCAAGAATCGCTAAAGACATATTCCATTTCTAGTTCATAGAATTCATCAGATGTGTACCGCTCTTTTGGGATGTCATGAAATTTTGGAAAGCCTTCTGGAGGGTCGGTGCGCGCGATTTCGTAATGAATTTTTTCTTTTATCTCATTAACTGTCTTTGAGTCCATCCTTCGCCTTTCTTATGCTGTCGATCCACTATCGACGACCAATAAGTGGCCGGTGATAAATTCAGCAAGATCAGAAGCTAGGAATAGCGCAGCTCTGGCAATGTAATCTGGACCTCCTGCAAGTTTAAGAGGATTTGCTGCAATCGCAGCGTATACGTCTATGCCGTCTTCTTTAAGTGCTTCTTTCTGCTCATCTAGGCCTTCGGTGTCGATAATCCCAGGAGCTATAGCGTTAACTCTAATTTTCTGAGGACCAAGTTCATTTGCGAATGCCTTTGTTAACCCAATCACTGCAGCTTTTGAAGTGCTGTAGGCAGTGATACTGGCGCCACCCCGAAGTGCTGCAATGGAAGAAATATTGACGATAGATCCACCATTGCTCATATAATTTACGGCTTCTCGAGAGGCGCTATATTGTGCACGGACATTAAGATCGAGCATTCTCGTTACGAATTCGTCACTCACTTCCAGTATTGGTCCTGTAGGCGGGTAAATGCCGGCATTATTTATGAGAATATCCAACGTGGAATCGTTGGCAGCCTGTCGAACAGCCGCTTGTAGTTGCTCGGGCACAGTAATGTCACAATTGGCAAACGATACCGAAAGTTCCTCCGCCGCTTCATGGATGTTGGGGTCAATATCAGCAATCGTTACCTCGGCGCCTGCCTCTACGAGTCGTGCTGAGATTGCCGCTCCTATACCTTTCCCGCCGCCAGTAACTAGAGCGCGTTTTCCGTTAAGGTCAACCATTTCGGTAATTGTTGGGAGAATTGCCATGAGCAAATCTTAATGCCTACTATGCCCCTCATTCAATTTTAGATTTTTCTACATCCCGCTTCGAGATATTCTTGGAGGGCTGAAGCGAATTCGAGTTTTCAACCAACTGACCTATGTTCGACGCTATCGTTTTATTGGGGATAGAAAGGGATGAGTGAATAAAGAACCTGAAAGTTCTGTTAGGACCGGACCTACGAAATACTTTTTTCTCTTCTTCGGTTTTGTATTTGCTGCATTGGGCTTCGTCGGTATTGTCGTTCCTGGGTTGCCAACCACAGTATTTATGATTATGGCTGCCTCCTGTTTCGCTAAATCAAGCCCTCGGTTTGAACGTTGGATTCTTGGTCTCCCAGTTGTGGGAGCTATGGTTCGTGACTATCGCTCTGGCTTAGGTATGCCAAGGAAAGCGAAAGTGATCGCAATTACAATGATGGTGGTAGCAACAACTTCAAGCATCGTATTTGCAATGAACCAAACAGGTCTTCGATTCGTCGTCGCTGCGCTGGGGGTAGTAGGAGTTTGGTACGTCGGGATTAGAGTTCCCACACGTGAGAAGGTCATCTCTAAAAGAGAAGTCGAGAATCCCAATTAATGACTAGGTTAACCCCTGTACATGGGTTATTTGTGCCCTAAAATTATATGGTCTCCCACATTCAAGGAGGAAAATCAGACAATGGGAATTGATGATTTTGAATCACCGGGCCCAGGGTTCTGGCAGTTGGATAGGTCTCATTTCCCTGGGGGAGCTACGCCAATAGCACAAGAGCTCGTGGGTCCTGCGATAGAAGAGGTGTATCGCCGTGAATGGGCGAAGAATGGTATACCCGCAGAAACATTATCGGTCAGGTTTGTCAATGGGTTTTGGTATAGCAGAATGAGGCCTTTAATACTTGCTGACCGCCCAAGTCAAACGTCACCGCCCTTTGCCCTCATTTGGCTCGTGTCACGACTTCATCCTGAATTTCGCCGAAGAGAAAAAGCTGCGAAGAATTTCATCGAGAACTCACAAGAAAAATCATCAGAAGTAATAGCTCATTGGCACCAAGAGGGAAGACCTGCGTTAGTTGCGAAGAACTTAGATTTCCAAGAAGTTAATCTTCCTGACTTAAGTGATTCTGACCTTGCTCGACACCTCCATGATTTAATCCTCTACCTCAGGGAAACCCTTGATGAGCACTTCAGGCTCCATATATACGATCTTGGACCGATAGGAAGACTTCTTGTATCTGGATCCGAATGGGGGATCCCTAGTCACCAACTTGTCTCGCTGCTCGCTGGAGCTTCCCCTTCAACGACTAAACCTCTTCGGGCGCTAAAAGAGATAGCGGAAGATATAGAGGGTTCGGGTATCAGTCCTTCTTCATTGGAGGAAATCTCTTCAATTTCGCCAGAAATTAGCGAGAAACTAGATGCATATCTCCGTTATCACGGGGCCGTACTGTACGCAGGGTACGATATCGATTCACCCACGTTACTGGAATCCCCCGAGGTGATTTTGGCAACGATTAAAGCTTCTGCGAACAAGGAATTCATTGACTCTCATAAATTAGAAAGTCATACGACAAAAGTTCTCGAGAACATTCCTGACGACTACCGTGACCAATTCCAAGATCTTCTTTTCCAAGCTCGGGAGGCAATGGATTTGCGTGACGATAACGGACCCATCACTTCTGAATGGCCATTAGGGTTATTGCGATTAGGGATGCTAGAAGTAGCCCGACGACTAAAGAAATCAGGTCAGATTTCCGAAATGGCTCATGTTTTTGAGTTAACCACTCAAGAATTACCTGAAATGCTTGCGACTACGATGGGACCCACAAAAGAAGAATTATCTGAACGTGCAAAGTTGAGAGCGGAGCAAAAAAAATTAAACCCTCCAACCACCCTAGGGAAGGAAGAAATTCCTCCACCTGTAGAAGCGTTGCCAGAGCATCTTGCTCAAGCAGTCACCGTGATCCAGGCCATTCTTACGGAACTGGGGTTGAGTGGCCACCAAATTGAAGAGAACGATAGAGAACAGGGGTTGGGAAAGGAATTAGTTGGAGTTGGGATAGGAACGGCCAGCTATTCTCGGATAGCTAGAGTTGCAGAGGATGCTCATGAAGCACTAACTCGCCTCCAGCCAGGTGAAGTCCTCGTAACAAGGACCACGTCTCCGGCTTATAACATGGTTCTAACCCTCGCAGGTGGGTTGATCACTGAAGAAGGGGGTCCGATGTGCCATGCAGCGGTACTATCTCGAGAACTTAATCTTCCAGCGGTCATCGGAGTTACTGGTGCTTTGAAGACAATCAAAGACGGAACATTAGTCGAAGTTGATCCCGAGAATAATCGTGTGCGCATTCTCGACCAATAGAGACAGTGCAATGTCAGGGACGATTTGATAATAGAGAGTGCTGGAGATCTATCGAAGACATACACTATAGAACCAAGTGCCCCGACTATTTCTAGCGATTGGAGGGAAAATTTATGGAGTTCGACAAAGCCACAGAAGCCCTCAAGAGCGCACAGGAAATCATTAACACAGGCCTAGATCATGTTCGTTCAGAGCAGAATCCCGAAGACAGTCAAGCATTTTTGTATGACCTCGCCCATGCAAGTTCGGCCCTTACGATTGCGGAAAGCTTTCTTTCATATGGAGAAAAAGGCATTGAAGAAAAACAGATCGTCGAAGTTTTTTGTGCTGATACCCTGCGTTCAATAGCTTCCATATCCTTCGGACGAGAAGGAATCTGGGGATTTCAAGAATCGGACCTTAATACACTGCGACAGTTTGTATCCAAATATGGGACACCGCAGAAATATTCACAAATTTCAAACTACACAGCTAAATCACACCTCAGTGACGATTTAGAACTTGTAGCAGAGACCTTCAGACGTTTCGGTAACGAGCATATTGAATACCTAGCTGAGAAAGTTCACCGAGAAGATCTTGATGTTCCAGAGTCAATTATTAATGGGTTAGCAGAACTTGGATGTTTCGGTTTATCAATACGTGAAGAGTATGGAGGCTCGGCTACTGGTTCTATCAAAGACATGTATGGAATGGTTATAGCGACTGAAGAACTTTCCCGAGCTTCATTAAGTATCGGTGGATCACTTATTACTCGACCTGAAATTTTAGCGAGAGCTATCGAAAGTGGCGGCACGGAAGAACAGAAACGAGAGTTACTGCCCAAGATTGCTTCGGGCGACCTTATGTCCGCAGTAGCAGTTACAGAGCCTGATCATGGAAGCGATGTGGCGTCAATAACAATGTCAGCTCGACCCGAAGAGAATGGAAGCTGGAACCTTAATGGCGTCAAAACCTGGTGTACCTTTGCTGGAAGAGCGGACCTTTTGATGGTTTTGGCACGTACTAATCCTGATACATCTCAAGGCCACCGTGGCCTCAGTATTTTTGTGGTCGAGAAGGAACGATCGGCAGGTCATAGTTTCGACCTTAGACAAAAGTCTGGCGGGAGAATGCAAGGGACCGCTATCCCTACATTGGGTTATAGGGGGATGCATAGTTTCGAAATCGCATTTCAAGATTGGGTCGTCCCAGCACAAGCCCTGATTGGTGGCCCTGAAGGTGAAGGGCAAGGTTTCTATCTTCAAATGGCAGGATTTG
>CAJWET010000095.1 GCA_913031515.1 uncultured Acidimicrobiaceae bacterium
TGCAGCAATTTCAGAAATTCCAGATTGGAAAGAAATGTTAAATTGGGGAAAGAACGTTCCAATAGGTCATCCGTTGCGGAACCGTTATCCACACAGGTTTTTCGATAACTGTTTTCCCGAGGATCTTGTGCCAGGAATCACGCAAACTCTAGAGAATTTTCATGACCAAGTACTACAGGTGCAATTGCGTTTCTTGAGAATTATTGCGCTAGGGCTTGGATGCGACGAAGGGTTTTTTGATTCATTTGTGCCTGGAGGCGCGACATTATCGCGTGCTATACACTATCCAGAAATGGAGCTAGCACCCAGTCAATCACATGTGTGGGCAGAGGAACATGGGGATATTAATTTAATTACAGCCCTACCTCGCTCCACCGCTAGAGGTTTGCAAATAAAGACTGAAGAAGGATGGATAGATGCGTCTCCGCCTGAAAATTACCTCATCATTAACACAGGCATCATGCTTGAGCATCTTAGCAACGGCATTGTACCAACTGGTATCCACAGGGTCGTAGCCGACCCTGACCAAACTGGTGACAGATTATCGATTGTTCAGTTCTGCCACCCTGCTCCATGGACCATCCTCTCCCCGATACCAAGCTGCGTCACTTCTGAACGACCCCAAAAATTTGCTCCTATCACGGCAGCTGATCGCCTAGATCAAGTTCTTTGGGAAATTAACCTCCTCGAGGATAGCCGAAGAGTCGAAGACACTTAACTTTGAGAAATATTGTACTTCTGCAATAATCGGGGAATGTCGACCCTTCTTGCTAAAGCCAAACTAAAACCCGAATTCGAAGATTTCTTTGAAGAAATCGCACGGAAAGTTTTTCAAGCTACCCACGAGAACGAATCAGCTGTAGTTCGATATGAATATTTCCGTGGAACTGATGATCGGACATACTATGTCCTACTGTCGTTTAAAGATTTTGATGGATTCATGGCTCACCAAGTGGCTGATTACCACCACAATGTAGATTTCATGGACTGTTTCGAAGATTTCCGCCTTGAATGGATTGATCCTGTCAATGGAGCATCACCACTGATCCAATCAGAAACTCAAGGAGTCATTGACGAAAATCATGATGACCGATGGAATCAGTATGTTAAAAATCATAGTGAAAGCACCCCGAACTGGTGGTTGCCTCGTCGAGCTACCAGTCAATAAGTGTCAAGCTCTTCGACCACCTATACTGTAAACGAAGACTACGAATGGACCCATTATGGCCTTGACTGACGAAACAGGCGAACGCACAGCCGAGGAGAGGCTTGAAGCTTTTGAGCAAGTAGTGTGCCAGGCAAACATTGACCCACATGCTGAAATACGAAAAGTTCAAGATAACGCGGAAGCTATTTTCACTTGGGATTACAAAAAAGGACGACGTGAGAAGTTAGACAAACTCTACGAAAAAGCCAAAACCTCACAATGGAATGGAAGTACCGACTTAGATTGGTCAAGTGATGTTGATGTAGAAAAAGTTGCTAACGAGATCAATGACAACGACTACCGAGGTATGTATGTTTCGATGCTTATGGAAGCCGAAGGATCACCGATTAATCATTGGGGAGAAAAGGAGTGGAATGAATACACCATTGAAAGTTTCGCTTGGCGACTTTCCCAATTTATGCATGGTGAACAAGGGGCACTTCTGTGCACAGCAAAGATTGTTGAAACTGTTCCATGGATAGACGCCAAGTATTATGCTGCCACCCAAGTTGTTGATGAAGCTCGACATGTTGAAGTGTTCGCTAGATACCTCGACGAAAAAGTACCATCCCGGTATCCAATCAACCACCATTTACAAGAACTACTTGACGATATAATTTCAGATTCTCGTTGGGATATGACCTATTTGGGCATGCAGATCATGGTCGAAGGTTTGGCCCTTGCAGCATTTGGATCAATGCATCGACTAACGAGTGAACCTCTTCTTAAGAATTTATTGCGATATGTGATGTCTGATGAAGCCCGACATGTCGCTTTCGGAGTTATAAGCCTGCAAGAGTACTACCAAGAGTTAACATCTGCAGAAATACGAGACCGACAGGAGTTCGCTCACGACGCTGCCGAACGAATGCAGGGACGTTTTCTTCAGCAGGAAGTTTGGGACAGGCTAGGTGTTGATGTTTATGCCATGTCGAAGGTCTTCCTACAGCAAGATCCTGCGGAAAATATTTTCCAACAGATGCTCTTTTCGAAGATTGTCCCAAACTGCAAGAAGCTGGGATTGCTTGATGCAGGTGATGGATACTTACGGAACGCCTTTACCGACATGGGGGTAATCCAATACGAAAACTTCGTGAGCACGGATGAAGAATATACCGACTTGGATGAAGTAGAAAAGGACCGTTCCCTCTCCTGAATTATAAAATCAGCATCTCATACACGCTACATGTCGGAGCTCTGACATTTTCTATCTAGGATAACCCTATGGGAAATACCGTTTCACAGATATTCAATCCTGATCTTTGGGATGAGCTAGCCGGATTCGACCTTGAGGATTTGACCTATCATCGCGCTAAAGCACACGGAACAGTTCGTATCGCCTTTGATCGACCTGAAGTCAGAAATGCATTCCGCCCGAATACTGTGGATGAACTCTACCGAACTTTAGACCATGCTCGGATGAGCACGGATATAGGCTGTGTCTTATTAACAGGTAATGGACCATCACCGAAAGATGGAGGGTGGGCATTTTGTTCTGGTGGAGATCAACGAATTCGCGGTAAGGACGGGTACAGATATGCAGAAGGTGAAACTTCTGAAACTATTGACCCGACGAAAGTGGGTCGTTTACACATTCTGGAAGTGCAACGGTTAATACGGACACTACCAAAACCAGTTATAGCGGTTGTACCCGGCTGGGCTGTCGGAGGAGGGCACAGTCTTCACGTAACTTGCGATTTGACGATTGCAAGTGCCGAGCACGGTCTGTTTATGCAAACTGACACAGATGTCGCAAGTTTCGATGGAGGTTTCGGATCCGCATATCTCGCAAAACACATAGGACAAAAATTCGCTCGTGAAGTATTTTTTCTTGGAAAACACTACACGGCGGAACAGGCACACCAAATGGGAATGGTGAATGCCGTTGTCCCCCATGCCTCATTGGAAGATTTTGCTTTGGAATGGGCTGCATTAGTTAACCAAAAATCACCAATGGCCAACCGTATGGCAAAATTCGCCATGAACCTGATAGATGATGGTTTAATAGGCCAACAGGTTTTCGCCGGTGAAGCTACTCGATTAGCGTATATGACGGATGAGGCAGAAGAAGGTAGGGACGCATTTCTAGAGAAGCGCTCACCTAATTGGAACCGATTTCCATACTACTTTTAAGAGTTACCGTTTGTCGAAAGTGACATGAAGGTCGGTAAATGACCGAAGCGTGAAATTTAAATGATGTTGGAAGCTGTTCTTCCCAGGTGAGAAATCAAAATTCTCCATACGCTCCAATAGGGTTTGAACTGCAATTGTCTGCTCAAGTCGCGTTAACCCTGCACCGGGGCAATGCGTCTCCCCTAAAGAAAAGGCAAGATGTTTATGCGCATTCTCACGATTCACATCAATCTCCATGGGGCAAGCAAACTGTCGTTCATCTCGATTCGCAGCTGCGTACCTTATATGTATATGGGCGCCCTTAGGAATCTTGACACCATTGATTTCCGTCTCTTCAGTGGTATGCCTATCCATCCCTTGAGTTGGAGACTCTAGGCGGAGCACTTCTTCAACAAACGATCTAGCTTTCTGAGGCGCATTTCGTAGTTCTTCCTGTAGTGAAGGGTTTTGAATAAGTAGCCACAGTCCAGATGTTAAAGCAAATGTAGTTGTTTCATTCCCTCCGATGTACAAGTGATCAATCATGTTGATTATCTCTGTATCAGTTAACATTCTTGTACCTGAATGAAGTTTGACAGGATTACTTATTAGATACGAAATAACGTCTTCACCAGGGCTTTCTCGTCTCTCAAGAACATGGCCATGAATGTAATGCTGGAAGTCAACCATATGTTGCGCAGCTTCGCGTTCTTCCTCTGCGTTTAGTTGCAGCGAGAAAGGCGCAACCCAAGCTTCACTCCACACTTTTAACTTTTCTAGATCTTCAAGAGGAAATCCCATCATCGTTGTGATAACCATCGAGGGAAGCGGCTCAGCAAAACATTTCACATATTCCACTTCCCCATCGTTAATCCAATCATCAATCAAGGCATTGACTAAACTTGTGATGAGAGTAGTTTGTTTCTCAGCACCAATAACTGAAAAAAAATGATCGACCATATCGCGATAACGCCTATGTTCTGGCGGGTTTGAACCCAGAACAGTCTGCTTAGGCCATCCGTTCTCTTTAAACATCTGCAAAGCCTCTTTGTCAGAGAGCAGTGGGCGTGAAGTCCCCGCCCCTCGTCTATACAGGTCTGTTTTTCTGAGAACATGATAGATATCTTCATATCGTGTCAAAAAATATGTTTTAGTCCCCGGCACGTGATATATCGGAGCCTCAGTTCGTAGAAGGTCATACGTTGGATACCAGTTTTCGATGGTCTCCGGAGCAAAGACATCTACATCACCAATGGTTTGTGGATTCCCAGGGCACTCAGACATAGCGGTTTCTCCTATATAACCACTTAGTCTTTAAAGGTCTGAAGATCACATTTACACAGAAATCATCCATCCAAATACTGAGGTCATGATTAGTGGCGGAAAACTTAGTGATAATAGAATTCATGGGTCTCCTACTCACGGACATCAAACGCTACATGCAGTTCCTTCAGCCCTCGAAGGACAAACGTATCTTCATATTCAAAGTTGTTTTTCCCTTCGATGAGTCGAATATTCTCTATTCGTGAGAGAATTTGATCCACCGCAATTCTTGCCTCCAAACGAGCGAGAGTGGCTCCTATGCAGAAATGTTCGCCATGGCCAAACGCTAGATGGTCTCGAGCATTTTCGCGATTAACGGAAAACTCGTCAGGCGAAGGAAAGACCTCTGGATCTCGATTGGCCGCTGCGAAAATTAACCAAATATGATCACCTTCACTTAACTTAGTTTCACCAACGGTGGTATCTTCTTTTGCCATTCTAAAGAGTCCTCCAACCGGTGCTTCGAATCGGAGTCCCTCTTCAATAAAATTATCTATAAGAGTTGGATCTTTCCGAAGATTTTCTTCAAGGCCGTCCTCAACTGCAAGATGGTGCATCAGATTTGTAAGAAGTTTCGTAGTTGTCTCGTTACCTGCTACAAGAAATTGCTGCAGCATGGAAAGCATTTCAGCTTCGTTCAACATTTCCTCATTCACCTCTGCGTTGGCCACATCTGAAATAATGTCCTCCTGCGCTTCTTCTCTTCGTAGCTCAAGGAGATTGCCAAAGAATTCATTGAATTGTGAAAGAGAAATTAGATAGTCACGGACTTTTTCAGTCGTTGGATCTGGATTACCCACAGGCATTACTAAGTCATCTGACCATTTCTTAAATGTTCCAAGATCATCGGTTTCGACCCCTAAAGCAACTGCAATGATTGTCATAGGAAGGCCTACAGCAAAATCAGCGACAAACTCTGATTCACCCTTAGTCACTAACTTGTCAAGAAGATTTTTTGTTACATCCTCAATCATTGGCTCCATCCCGCGAAGACGAGTAGGTCGAAATGCCCTATTTACAGCTTTGCGCTGGCGACGGTGTTCCGGAGGGTCAGCATTCAAAAGAACAGCGGCATTTGCCGCATTAGCTAAAAAGCTCTGAAAATATTCAGCCATACTTGGATCCGCAGCTAACTCCTCCATTGCGGTAGCGAAGCCACTTCGGCCATCACGGGGCCCTGTAGGCATTAATGATGAAAACCGATCTGTATCATGCAATATCTCCATAATGTCTTCATATCGAGTACAGACCCATGTACCGAGTTTCTCACTGAAGTGAATTGGGCTTTCAGAACGCAAGGAAGAGAATATTGGATATGGGCATCCAATAGCTTCTTGATCACGATCAATCAGTGCGTCGAGTTTTTCTTCTGTTGTCCCAGTAGTCATATTCTTGTCGCCCAGTTTAAGGCTCTTTCATATAGTGATTCAAATATTCCACAAACCAATTATCATTAAAGATTAAGCATTCCTCCGTCAACGCGAACGACTTGCCCTGTTACATAAGACGCAAGGTCAGAAGCGAGGAAGCAGACAACGTTCGCTATCTCTTCAGGGGTTCCCCATTTGGCAAGAGGTACACGCTTGACGAAGCTTTCCATCACAAACTCTTCTCCGAGTCTTTCAAAGGTTGGTTCCCACATTTCTGTTAAAACAAGTCCCGGCGCACACGCATTAACTCTTACCCCCTTACTGGCCCATTCATTGGAGAGATTCTTTGTCAGTGTGTTCAGACCCCCCTTTGAAGCTGCGTAA
>CAJWET010000096.1 GCA_913031515.1 uncultured Acidimicrobiaceae bacterium
GGGCGGAAGCATTTTTGAGTTCTTGGCAGCAAAACCTACCGTTCGGACGTCCTTTAGCGAGCTAACTGTAGAATTGCGGTAATTCGCGATACGGTTCCATTAGTACTATCTGATATGGGAGGAACATGATAATTGTCACTGCGATCTTGTCATTTGAAACTGAAGCCGACCGTAATGCAGCAGTTGCAGCAACATCACAAGTTCAGAAAGCAACTCGGGATGAGGAAGCTGGTTGTTTGGCTTACTGCTTCGCTGCTGATCCTTCAGAGCCGAATCATATTCAGGTGTTCGAACTATGGACAGACCCGGAGAGTCTTGCTGCACACTTTGACCACCCGAATTACGCTGCAATGGTTGAAATACTCCACACTTGTACCGGTTACCTAGCTTCTGATAATCGCTTGTACTTAGCTGATGATTGTGGTCCGGTGTACGGGGAAGATGGGAAATTCCGAGCAAGTGCTGTAACGGGGCCGAAAGAAAATGGGTAGTGCAAAGTGTCCCGGCTTATTGATATCCATGCACATGTAGTTCTTAGAGAAACCTTAGGGGCTGCAGGACCCTATGGTCCTGAGTTGGGGGATGAAGATCGGCTGCAAACTTTTCGTGTTGGAAATTATTCCATTCGTGTGCCTTATGTTGGGAGTGTTTTCATGGACGTGGAAAAACGTATCCAAGAAATGGATCGTCTTGATATAGATATCCAAGTCCTCTCTCCGAATCCATTGACTTTCTTTGGGGGTATACCCTCCCCTGAAGCCGTGAACTTCGCGAGGTTATCTAATGACGCGATGGCTAATCTAGTGAAGGACCATCCCGGGCGCTTATTGGGGACGGCTTCTCTCCCTATGCAAGATCCAGATGCTGCCTGTGCTGAACTTGAGAGAGCTGTGAGGAAACTTGGGCTGGTTGGAGGGTACATCGGAACGGATTACGGGTTTACCTTAGATGATCCATGTCTCGATGACTTTTACCGAACTGTCGTGGAACTTGATGTGCCCCTGTTCATTCATCCAGCAACAAACGATGGAATTCAGGGTTCATCTGATTCCCGATTGGGACGTTTCGGCCTTGAATTGGTCGTGGGGTACGCTTACGAGGAAACCTTGGCTGTAGCAGCCCTGATCCTTGGCGGGGTAATGGATCGACACCCAGATCTTGACATCTGTGTGTCCCATGGAGGTGGGGCGATAACTTTTCTGGCCAAGCGTTTTGACTCCATGGCTTCCTTTCAGGGAAACGAATCAGACTTTGGTCCAGCTTTACGTACTCTTTGGTATGACTCCCATCTCGAACCTGGGGCGGCTCTTGATTTTGTTGTCTCAGTGGTTGGAAAGGACCGTATGGTCTATGGGACGAATTTTGGTGGTTGGGATACTCCAGATGAAACGAATGAGTTCGACCGCAGCTTAGGAGTCAATGCTGAGTGTTTATTACGATTACCTCACGTTGAGGAAGAAAGGTAACAGTATGGGCTCACTTATTATTGAAAATGCCGACTTATTTACCGGAGTAGACGGTGAAGTTATTTCGAATGGTTCTGTATGGGTTTCTGAGGGATTCGTCCGTTTCGCTGGACCCAAAGACGATATGCCTTCCGACGTAGAAAATGTCGAACGGTTCGATGCTTCGGGAAAATTTGTGATGCCTGGAATGACCGAATCACATGTTCACCTCTCATATAACAACGCCCATCCGCAGCAGCTCAATAGTCAGCCGCTTCCTACCGCCATGCTTGATGCTGTTGACAATGCCCGTGTCTTGTTGGGTTCTGGTTTCACCTCGGCGATAAGTTTCGGTTCAGCACAAGGCCTAGACATTCCCCTTCGTGATGCGATTAATTCCGGTCGAATCCCTGGGCCACGTCTTGCCGCGTCAGATCGAGATCTAGGTTCAACTGGCAGTAACGCTGATGGAACTTTCGGCGGTGACAATAGTAAAAAAATCATTGCCGACGGACCTTGGGCTGTACGAAAAGCTGTCCGGTCCTTAGCGAAACGCCGTTGTGACATTGTCAAAATCTTTCTGGATGGCGAAGCCCTATCAGAATTCGCCCCGCCTGGGGTCCTCACGTACAGCGACGAAGAAGTAGCGGCAGCTGTTGAAGAAGCGCATATTCGTGGAATGCGGGTGGTAAGCCATTCGCGTTCTGCCGCTGCGGTAAAACAAGCAGTCCGTCATGGGGTGGATATCATCGGACATGCAAATTACCTTGATGATGAAGCAGTGGCCATGCTTGAAGCGAAACGTGAACATGTTTTTGTTGGCCCAGGTATTGCGTGGGAAATCGCCCTTTTAGACCGAGGAAGCGAATTGGGTTTGCCTAGAGATGCTATGGAACAAAGGGGATACCAGCGTGAAATCGATGAGACTATTAGTGCCGTGAAACGTCTTCGAGAAAGCAAAGTCCGTGTCCTTATTGGTGGCGATTACGGTTTGAACATCACCCCACATGGCACCAACAGCAAAGACCTCGAATATTTTGTTGACCTGTTTGGTATGTCAACAACTGAAGCTCTTCTTTGCGCAACTCGTGACGGAGGTGCCGCAGCAGATCCATCGGGTATGGTTGGGACGCTTGAAGAAGGAAAGTTTGCTGACTTAGTGGTTGTTGAAGGAAACCCGATAGAAGATATTCGCATTCTTCAAGATCACAGTCGTATAGTCGGAGTGATGAAAGATGGTGTGATGCATTGTGCACTAATGCAAAGAAACCCGTATATAGCTCCCAGCGAAATGGGGAGTTGAATAGAATCTCCATTAGAACTTCAATAAAGAAAGGTAGATAATGATTGTTATTGCCGGAACACTGACTTTGGAATCACCCGTTAATGAGACCGTGCTTGATGCCTGTCGAACAATGATGAAAGCAACCCATGCTGAAAAAGGATGCGTCGACTATGTATTCAGCGCCGACCCATTGGATGACCACACGTTGCGGGTCTTTGAGCAATGGGAATCTCTCGAAGATCTTGAAGCTCACTTTCAAGCTCCTCATATGCCCCCATTCCGTGAAGCAATGGCCCAGTGGAATGTGACTGGGAAAAGCATTCACCGTTTCACTGTCACAGATACTGTGGAAATGTAAGATGAGAATTCGATCCTTTTAAGAAAGTACCGCCGGAAATGACTGATTCAGAGAATCTTGAAGGATGCACGCTCACCGATGAGGAACTTGAAGATCTCTTTATGAAGCAGGTTGAGGGGACCTTCATGTGGGTGAACAAAGCTGGGCAACCCTTTGGGATCATTACATACTACTTATGGCAGGATGGAAGTTTCTGGTTTACTTGCGCACAAAAAAGGGCCCGAGTCTCTGCTGTTCGAAGGACTGGATACGCTTCCTTCTGTATAACCTCGAAGGGTACTGATTTGGGAACAGGAAAAACGGCTTCATTTCGGGGTCCATGTAGAATCCATGAGGACCGTGCTGTTTTGGATTGGGTTTTACCTGAAATAGCGAAAGCATGCCGGCCAGAAAGTGAAGAAGGAGCCCGTGAAGTTTTTGAACATATCAATACCCCGAATCGGGTGGTTCTAGAATTGACGCCTGAATATCGATTTGATTTCGATAGTGGAAAGATGTGGGAAAACAGTGGTAAACGTGTTCCGCCGGGTCGATATAGCGGAAGTATAGGAGGTTAAGGACAAGTGGATAGAAGGACGCCAGATTTATTCGACCTCACAGGTCATGTTGCTGTTATCACTGGTGGAGGACGAGGGATAGGTGAAGGTATAGCAAAATCATTCTCTGATGCAGGTGCAGCGGTTGTGGTCGCTGCAAGAAGGACAAATGAAATTGAAAGGGTCGCGGCTGAGATCCGAGATACTGGGGGGGAAGCAATCGCTGTCACTACTGATGTAACTGATACGCAAGCGGTTGAATCATTGGCTCGAGCTGCTGTTTCTGAATTTGGGAAACTTACCGTGTGGGTGAACAACGCTGGAGGTTCTGCTGTGCATAGCCCTCTTGTAGATCTGGACCGAGAAGAATGGGATCGCACAATTGCGCTGAACCTGACCGCTGTTTTTGTAGGAAGCACGATCGCAGCGAAATACATGGAGAAGGGTTCGATTATTAATATTTCATCTGGTGCGGGGACGAAAGCGGTCCCTAAATCAGGACACTATGGTGCTTCCAAAGCTGGTACGAACTCTTTAACTTGGACCTTCGCGGCAGAACTTGCCCCCGATATCCGTGTCAATGCGGTTATGCCTGGAGCTATTCCTACTGAAGTTATGCTCAAAGCGACAGGATTGAAAGAGGATGAAATCCTTGATGCCTGGGATATACCGATGGGTCGTGTGGGGACTCCACAAGACATTGGTGCAGCTTGTCTTTATCTTGCTTCTGATGCTGCAAGTTGGGTGACCGGTGAACTACTTCGCGTTGGTGGTGGGGCGAAACCTCGAGGCGGAAATTTCGCTAACACAAAATAACCATTAACTATTTTATTTTTCTTCTCTGGCAGAGGTCCTCTTCAGTGTCATCCACTTTCGCATTCAAGGCTCTGTCCTAGGTAGGCATATTTTTCATCGATAAATGATTTGAGGCCAAACATGACAGGCGCTTCTCGGTTTGGGGGTTGGTTCCCTTGCGGTGGATTCCCTTGCGGTGGATTCCATTCGGTGTTTCCTGGTCGAACTTCCTTCTCTTTCAGAAACGGATCTTCGGTCACAATGTCAACATTTATGTTGGATTGGAAATCTTGGAACGAATACATTTTGTTTTCATCCATGATCACAGAGCTTTCGATAAGTGAAGCGAGGCTATCTATCATCGGATGTAAGTACTGAGGAGTGAAATATGTTCCGAGTAAGCCACAGATCTCGTTTTCATATAACTGGAAGAGCTTGGCGCTTTCAAAAATTCGTTCGAGAAGAATCTTTCCTGGGCCAGCAAATGTTACGGGAAGTTCAGTAATCGACTCCTGCACTCCATATCCAAAAGCCCCGAAAGCTTCATTGCCATCCCACTTAATCCATTGCCATTGATCAGTTTCCATATTGTGGTAAAGGTAGTAATTCCTTCCACTTAGGGTGTAACTGTCTAAATTTGAGAAAAGATTATCCAATGCTGCTGAACGGAGAAACAAGTCAAGATCTAGATATTTTTCGACCTGACTCTCAAATTCCTCGGATGATGAATCGTTCACAAAGTCCAAAAGTGAGAGGAGGTCTGTCCAGTCATTTTGTTCTTCATTATTCTTAATCTCATAGACACCTTCATATGCTTCCTGGTTCAACCCGAGGTACCTTAAATCTGCGCCATCATCACCTGCTTTGAAGAGATTTCCATCATCATCTCCTATGGTCCAATCTAGAAACTGATCGTCAATTTGCTCGACAACGGTGTATAGGCCCCATAGTTCACCATTGAAGTAGACGTTGGCAAAATTTGTCCTCGGGGCAAGAGCCCCCGCCGAACGACTTACATCGAAAAACACTTTTTCACGCAGAAATGAAGGATCCTTAAAGGCATTGCTGAAATTAAGCTTCTTTAATCCATCATGGTTCTGTCCGACTATGAACTCGTTGAAGTCTATTTTGAATGGTTTCTTTTCACCCGGATGGGACATGCTGGAATTACCCTTTAAACGAACTCCAACATTTTCGTATGTGTGAGTTCCACTTGCATCGGTAATCGTTCCAGAAACAAAAATTGGTATTTGCGTTTTAGCGTCAAATTGAAGTTCTTGTATAGCCATTAAAGCAGCTTTACAATTTAATGTGTCAAAAACAGTTTCTATTAATAGGACATCAACACCTCCCTCTATAAGTCCTTTTATTTGCTCAGAATAGGATACAACTAAGTCATCAAAATTAATAGCTCTGTAACCAGGATTATTAACGTCAGAAGACATACTGGCTGTTTTATTTGTAGGTCCAATAGAACCAGCCACAAAACGAGGTTTTAATGAATCTAATTTTGTAAATTTTTTAGCTGCTTTCTTAGCAATTTTAGCAGACTCCAAATTAAGTTTGTACACTAAGGATTCCATCTTATAATCTGCCATAGAAATGGATGTAGATGAAAATGTATTTGTTTCAATAATGTCAGCACCTGCTAAAAGGTATTTATCATGAATCTCAGATATAATATTAGGCTGAGAAAGCGATAAAAGATCATTATTCCCCAATAAGGAACATGGGTGGTTTTTAAATAGGTTGCCACGATAGTCACCTTCCTCAAGACCATAAGATTGTATCATAGTTCCCATGGCTCCATCTAAAGTGAGTATTCGATTATTTAGTATTTCTTTTAGCATTAAATTTCAATTCCATTCAAAAAAATCCTGTAATTGATTTTAGCTGTAGATTCAAGAGTTTTAGAAACTGAGCAATATTTTTC
>CAJWET010000097.1 GCA_913031515.1 uncultured Acidimicrobiaceae bacterium
CAACGCATCGGCTTCGTTTTCCAGTTCCACTTTCTCATCAAGGAATTTACTGCCCGCGAAAACGTGGCCCTGCCCGCCCGCAAGGCTGGCAAGTCCCCCGACGAAGCTCTTGCCCGGGCCGATGCGCTCCTTGACGAGCTCGGTCTCGCAGACAAGGCAGACCGCTTCGCCAACAAACTCTCCGGAGGTGAGCAGCAGCGGGTTTCTATCGCCCGTGCCTTTGTAAATAGGCCATTAATCCTTCTCGCTGATGAGCCGACTGGGAACCTTGACCCTGCTACTTCAGTCGGGATTATGCGGCTGTTAGAAAGAATAAATGAGATCGGAACAACGGTTGTAATGGCGACTCATGATCGAGGGATCGTCGACACAATGCGGCGGAGAGTCATCGAACTAATTAACGGTGAAATTGTCCGCGATCAGGCTCGGGGTGTTTATGAGTAATAAGGCGGTCATGTAATGCGGTTAGATTATATGGCGCGAGAAACGCTTCGGAATCTTCGAAGGAACTTGACGCTTACTCTCGCATCGATTCTTACAGTCGCTGTCTCGTTGAGCCTTTTAGGGATAGCCCTTCTCCTTCAACGTGGTGTATCAAATGCTACTGACCGTTGGCAGGACGGGGTGGAATTCATCGTTTTTCTAGAACCCGAGATCACCGATAATCAACTCGGGTTAGTGCAAGAAGAAATTGAACGGTCTGCAGCAATTGAGAGCTACAGGTATGTTGATCAAGAAGAGTCCTATAGGGAGTTTAATGAGGATTTTTTCCCAGAAAATCCTGAAATTACTCAGCTTGTCACTCCAGATATAATCCCGCCCTCATATCGAATTGTTCCAAAACAATTGAGTGCTGAAGCGATTGAGATTGTTGCATCAGGATTTGAAACTAAACCCGGAGTTAAGAAAGTTGTCCGAGCAACGGATGAAATCCAAAAAATTGAAAAAGCTACGGACGTTATTCGGTGGATCGTTCTCGGTGCGGGAGCAATCCTACTTGGAACGGGGCTTCTGCTCATTCTTAATACGATTCGTATGGCTATTTTTGCCCGTCGTAGGGAGATTGAGGTTATGAAACTCGTGGGTGCCTCGAACTCCTTTATTCTCGTTCCTTTTATGCTTGAGGGTACGTTTCAAGGACTTGTAGGGGCAACTCTGGGAACCGCTTCTGTTTATGGGGCCAATCGGGCTTTTGAAGAATGGTTGGCAAGTGAAAATGTTTTGAATATTTTGCAGAGTTTTGCCGTTGGTAGCGGTGAAGTGTGGGGGATAGGTGCCTTGCTTTTTCTAATAGGGGGTCTAGTGGGTTCTATCGGATCTGCCATTGCCGCTTACCGTTTTCTTGACGTCTAGTCCTTTTCGTGCAGCCACCATTCCCTGCTTGCGACTCGTTTCCCGCGGCGCTGATTTTTGTCAAGGTTTAGGGCAAACTTTCTCAGGGGAGAATGCGCTAACCGAAGCCAGAGTCTATTCATAAATTTTGTGTAGTCACGAGTGAACGGGCAAACGCGGATACAAACAGCGCAATCGGTATTGATTTTTGCCCAGTATGAGAAGCACCGTTCGCCATCGATAGTCCACTTCTTCACTCCAGAAATATTTGAACGGTTGAACGTAACAAGGGAGGGTTCATCGTTTGGAATTGCACGACTAGGGCAAGCTTTCGAACAGGCATCACAAATCTCACACATTTCTTTTACGCCAAAACTGATTGGGGCATCGTTGGTTAGAGGTAAATTAGTGAAAATTTTTCCGAATCGTACGCTGGAACCAAATTCTGGAGTTATTACAAGACCATGTTTGCCATATTCCCCTAGTCCAGCTTTCACAGCGTACGGTATTGCTAACGCCGTGTCATTCATCGATGGAATAGCTTGGTAACCAAGATTGCGGATGAATTGTGAAATTGTAAGTAAAACTAGAGCATCTTGGGAATAGCCCATTCCTGTTGCCGACCCAGATAATGCTGATGGGGCAGTATCTAAAAGTTCGGTATCCATAGCTTGCCCGATGACAATTACATGCTGCATATTTTCTGGAATGGAATTTGCTTTTCCCCCAAGTGTCTCCATCGAGAAACGTTCGGTATAAGTCCAACGATTGTCATATTCTGTTATCCCAATAAGGTCTGCGCCTACAGTCCGGGCAGCTTGTTTGATAATCGCTGAAGCTTCATTCGGTGACGAGAAAGCGACTATTGCATCCGACCCTTCTCGGAGCATTGATAATGGGTCAAGAAACCCATCACGTCTATCGTCGGATTCATGCATTTCAGCAAAAATGTCTGCAACATGCCATGTAGCATTTCTTAAAGCGTAGTCGTGTTGCCCGTACCCTTCTGCCTCTCGCCACCCAGTGAGCGGCCGCCTATGCGAATCGTAGAATTGTTCCGTATCGGAAGTCTTGAGTCTTGGGTCGTATTGTGATCTACAAAAAACATCATCTACTTGAGAGAAGCCTGTGAAGTTCTCTGTCACAATAAACCCAGCGCTATCATCACTGTTGTCAGTGGCGCGAGTAACAACTTTGCGGCTTCGTTTTCGTTTTGCTTCGTCGTTTCGTGCTGTGTGCATAACTTAAAGGGCATTGTTTGAGCCAGTTATATCCTTGCATACAGTTTTGGAATAGGAAAGATCAACTATCGCGAGAAATGCGAATTTGAGGTGTTTCTCAAATTCGCTTCCCATTTCTTTTCGAAAGTAGGTGAATTTATATACCTTCATGGGTATCTATGTTGCAACTAGTGGGTCATGAACGAACATGCCGATAGGGTTTTTTGTATGCTTCCTGAACCGCCTGTATCTACATTTGCTAGCGATAACGCATCAGGGGCATCTCCAGAGGTGCTCCAAGCGCTAGTTGAAGCGAACGATGGGTACAGCATTGCCTATGGTGATGACCGATACACAAGTGAATTAAGGTCTGAAATCAACACGCTCTTTGGTCGGGAGGTCGCAACATTTCTTGCTTGGGGGGGAACAGGAGCAAACGTTGTGGGTTTGCAGGCCCTTATACGCCCTTGGCAGGGGATTATTTGTACTCAATCTTCTCATATCAATGTTGATGAATGTGGCGCCCCGGAACGTTTTTTGGGGAGCAAGTTAATTGATTTGCCAAGTCCCGATGGGAAGCTAACTGCTGAGCTTGTTCAAAAGCAACTAGGTGTTCTCGGTATTGTTCATCATGTTCAGCCAGGGGCTGTTTCTATAACACAGGCAACCGAATATGGCACAGTTTACTCTGTTGAAGAATTGAAAGAAATTATAGATACAGCACATCAAGGAGGACTCCGCGTTCATATGGACGGGGCAAGAGTGGCAAATGCCGCTGTTTCACTCGGATGCGATGTTGCAGAATTCACAAGCGAAATTGGTGTGGACATTTTAAGTTTTGGTGGGACGAAGAATGGCATGGTGTATGGCGAAGCCATTGTCGTTTTTGATCCTGAACTAGTAGGAGCAGTTGGGTATCTTCAAAAGCAATCAGCCCAACTGCCATCAAAGATGCGATATATCGCTGCTCAATTTTTGGCGATGTTAAAGGATGACCTATGGCTTGATCATGCTCGTCACGCAAATGCTATGGCGCAACTCCTTGCTGAAGGGGTTGCAGATATTCCTCAGGTCACTATTACCCAACCCACACAGGCAAATGCCGTCTTTGCAACACTTCCTGAAGAAGCTACTTCTACATTGCAGGCTTGGTCTCCTTTCTATACATGGGAAGGCGACAACGAGGTTCGATGGATGACAAGTTTTGCAACGCAAGTATCAGATGTTGAAGCGTTGATAGAGGGAGTAAGAGCCGTTTTAGGCAACTAATTATGGATACTGATTCGCTTTTGGAAGCATTTAAAATTTATGGTACGAGATTGTTCACTGTGGCTAATGATCACCCAAATGCTGAAATTCACGCATGCCCTGGTTGGAATATGGACGACCTAGTGAGCCATGTGGGAAGTGTCTATGGGGCCGTTGAAGGAGTCATATCGGCAGATTCAATGGATCGGCCGTCGGGTCCCTTCCCAATTCCACCTGACGACGGAGTTACCAATTGGGCCCGTAACAATTTCCAAAGTCTGATGGGGGTATTTTCAGATCGTGAACCAGAGCACCCAATATGGACTTGGGGGGAAGATCAAACAATCGGTTGGTTTCTTCGCAGGATGACCCATGAAACACTTGTGCATATGTGGGATGCGGAAACCGCAGCTGACGAACATATTTCGGTTGATGGAGATCTTGCAGCAGATGGAGTAAACGAGTTTATTGATGGGCCATTGCAATTCTCAATTAACCCAAATCGTGAATTCTCCTACCCAGATGGTTCCATCCATCTCCATAGAACTGATGGCGAAGGAGAATGGCTGCTCCAACCAACCTCCAATGGGCTTTCTGTCACCTATGAGCATACAAAAGGGGATATTGCTGTTCGCGGGCCAGCTATGAACCTGCTCTTATACCTCTGGGGGCGCCATCCACAAGAACTCGAAACATTTGGTGCTGAGGAACTTGTGGTCCAGTGGGGTCAGCAAGCCCCGTAACTATCCGTCAACTGCTGGGTAAGTTCGTAAGTCTCCCTGCCACTGATTGAAATGAGTGACCTCCTTGAAAGGGTCGCGTTTGAGCGGGCCGAATTTAGCATCAGGCCAACCCATGGGTATCATGCAACCGATATACACATCGTCAGGTATTGAAAGAGCTTCGCGGATCGCCGGTTCAGCGGAGCCTTGAAAAGTGGTAAAGACAGTTCCGAGACCCAAAGCTCTCGCGGCAATGACTAAATTTTGAGCTGCAGGGTATATCGCCGACCATATAAATGATTCGCGGGGAGCTTGGTACGGGTATATTTTCTTACCACAAACAAATATCAGAACGGGGCAGTCCTTTAATGTCGAGACGAGGTGCTCGGTGCCATCTAGCATTAGCCTGTGGGTTCGATCAGGACGGTCCATCTTGGCAACTCTGCTAGCCATAGCTTGCTCAATCGCATCGCCAATTTGTTTTCGTTTGGCTTCCTCAGTTACCACTAGGAAGTCACGTCCCTGTGAATTTCCAGGACTTGGGGCCCACGTTGCTGCTGTTATTACTTGCTCGACAAGAGCAGCATCGATGGGGTCCGGTTTCAGGTATCTGATTGCCCGACAGGTACTCATTGCTTCAAAAACATCCACAGTTTTCTTCCGATCTGCTTTTTAGGGTTATCTTACTGCAAACATGTTTCTACGCCCAGACCGGAAGGCCTGTTTGTAATCGGTGGAAACCTGTGAAAGACTTTTTTTATCCCCTAATACGTAGGAGTCCCAATGTCCGACTTTTTCGAAGGTGGCGAATCAGAAAATATTCATACATCTGGTAACAGGCCTCTCCGGCAACGTAACGCAATAATCGGGATACTGGTTGCCATCGTTGCCGTTCTTGTCGCAATATTGCTCGTGAGGGGATGCGACGACAACGATGACGTTAGCTCCATACCAGTAGCCGTTGTAGAGACAGAAACGCCTACTGAGCCACCGTCAGAAGATACCCCACCTGAAGCGGCAACAGAAGAAGAAGCCGAGGAAACTCCCGAAGAAGAGGAAGTTGTAGAACCCACCCCACTTCCAGATGACCCAGAATCGTTGATCCTTCTTGCAGGCTATGCATGGATGGACCCAGATAAGAGTGAGGCCACAATCGCGCTACAAGAACTCTTAGAGATTGAAGCCGATGGCTGGTATGGGATGGGTACACGAGCAGCGCACCTAGCTGCGTTAGAAGAACGAGGCCTTCCGACTGAATATGCAGCCATCTGTGACCTTACGGTAGGAGAGGAACTGTGCGGCGTGTCAGTGGATGTATTATATGATGAGGCACTCGCCACTCTGGTATCTGGTCTTGGAACTCCAGACAATGAAACTGATTGGTACGAGGCTTGTTATTCAAACTATAAAGATGTTTCCTGGGGTGCGGTTTATGGCAGGTTTCACAAAATTGATCCCGATCCGGATTATCAATATGAAGGAACGCCCGCACATTTTGAAGGTTGGGGTATTGAGAATTGGTATAATCTAGATTCACAAGAGTGGAAAAATGAGTTTCCTGCTGAGGTTAAGTTTGCTGAAAGCAATTTGTATGATTGGAATGGCGATCGTTCGGTTGCTCCTGTTTTAACCGAAACGGTAATACAAGCTGGATCATATCTGGCGCATTCTCAGGAAGAGTTTCAGGAGATTATAGGGCATCCACTAGTGTTGAATGATTACTTTATGTTCTTTATCTTTATAACTGACCGGTACCGAATACAACTAGATGAAACTTCCCAAATTTATCGTTGGGAG
>CAJWET010000098.1 GCA_913031515.1 uncultured Acidimicrobiaceae bacterium
TCCCCAACTACCTCAGTTTCGAATCCACCTTCTAGGTCGGTTTCTGAACTGAAATCTATCGGCTCAGTAATCACGAAAGAAGCCTCAGGGAATTTGTTCGTCTCTATAGCTTGTCTTTTAATCGCATTATTTCTCCCAGCATCATCAGTGATGAGCTCCGTCATATCGGCAATGACAAAGGGAGATGCCCCCTCAGTATTTGTCTCTCCAGTCGATAAGATACGGGTTCCTTCAATTGTGAACTGTGCATTTATTCCTGGGGTCCGCCCCACGACAGTTTTTCCCCCAATACCGATGAGTTCTTCATCTATCCGAAATCCAACAAATGACGAACCACATACTTCCGTTAAGCATGCATCGTCAAATACCCCAATGTCTGTATCCACGACCCATACACCGTCTAGTGACACAACTTGAGATGTCCCTGCTTCAGTTAAGGCTTCCTGTCGAGCTTCTTGCGCAGCTTGGCTGTTTACGTCCGCTGGAGAGGTATCCCTAAAAATAAAAAACCAAACAAGAGGAACGACAATACACGCCAACAATAAGCAGCGAGCAAACCACTTTGCTGCGGAGCTTTTTTTCTTAGATTTCTTTTCTTCTTCCATCTGACTCTCTTCATTTGCCAGGTTTGCAAATCTTCTCATGAAGCATCTCCAGTCTGGTTTGATACAAACTTAAATGTCCAGAAGGATTCTAGCTACGAGATCCATTCCGAAACCAGTTAGGATCGCTAGATACATAAGCCCTGTTGCTGCCATAACCGCAGAATACTGTCTTTCTCGAAGGGCTAGTTTAGTGACATAGACCAAAATGATGGTAGCGATGACACACGCAACCCAGAACCAGCCAAGAAGGCCATTGTAATTATCATCGATTGTTCCATTGAGCACGGAGAGCATCCCAGTTGGGATCAGAAGAAAGACTAGTTCTGGGACCCAAAGGACCCCAGTCCAATTTATAAGTGTGTGTATAGGGCGGCGTGAAAGCCCCGGTTGGACTAGATACCAATGCCCTAAAAGCATTGAATTAGATACTGCCCCGAGGAATGCTGCTCCGGTAAGAGTCCGACAAATAGCAAGCCATGTTGGTCCTCCAGCCTCGAAGGACCCTGCGATAAGGCCGATTGTTCCACATGCTGGAGCTAAAAGATCAAGAAAGGGAGGGAACTCTTTAGCTCTGGGTACTGCTTTTGGCTGGGGTTTTTCTAGCATTGTCGCTACGCGCTGAGCTCTTTTTTGAGTTATCTGCTTTTGTCCTGAAACTCCTGCGTTCTTTCTTTTTATGGATGCACCCATGCTGATAAGCACAAAAATAATGAATAAGACTGTCGAGATTTCTCGCAACCATAGGGTATTTAGATTCAAACCAATGATGAGGCTTGTAGTTGCTATCGCAACGTATATGATCCGAGTTGTCCATCCGTATCCGAGAGCGACTAAGCGCTGTCGCGTCGTTACCCAGAGAAATAGTAATCCACCTGAAGACCACTGAAGGAGGAAGGTCGAGGCCTCGAGTTTCATGGATAGCCCTTAGCTTAGAATGGCCAAATTATGATTCACGGTATTCAGTGAATTTGGTCCGTGTTCAGTTACTGCGACGATATCTTCGAGTCTTGCACCCCACTCCCCTGGAATATATATTCCAGGTTCGATGCTAAATACGTTCCCAGAAGTAACCGGAGTTGTATTACCTTCAACAATATATGGGTCTTCGTGTGCTTCGACTCCTATTCCATGACCTGTCCGGTGGATAAAATATGGTCCGTACCCTTCCTCGCTTATGATGTTTCTCCCTATTCGATCAATTTGTTCTGCAGGTGTACCGGGGTTTGCAGCTTTTACCTGCTCAGATTGTGCGTATTGTAGGATGTTGTACAGGTGGAGGAATTCTTCTGGAGGATTTCCTGTCCAGACGCATCTAGTGATATCTGAGCAATACCCAACTCCATCTTCTCCGATCCATGTTCCACCAAAATCGCAGAGCACTATTTCATTCTTCTGGATTATTCTTGACCCAGGTTCATGATGTGGACTTGCAGCATTCTCCCCTGCGGCCACGATGGCAAAATTGATCCGGTGATGACCTTCTTCGAGAATCTGATTTCCGAGTTCTTTTGAAACCTGACTTTCTGATTTCCCAATTAATTCAATCTCACCGTTTTGGAGCCGATCGGCAATTCTATCGACCGCGGATGCTGCCCTTTGAAGACGTTCGAGCTCATATGGAGATTTGATTGACCGTATAGGGCTAGTTATTGAATTTGCCCGATGAAGGTTGAGGTTGGGTATTTGGTTGAGGAGTTCGATTGTGAAGCGAGTCCATGTTGTATCCCCAATAGCCACTGACCTTGCTGCCCCTAGTTCATTTACCACCAGGTCAATGGGGTCCTCAGATTCTGTCCATGCGCGGATAGAAAAGATATCCGGATGCTCGGTTACTCTTGGTGCTTCTAACGCTGGAACGATCAATTTTGCTTGGCCCTCTTTGGGAACGACGAGCATTGTAAGCCGCTCGAGAGCCATGGCTTCATAGCCGGTGAAGTAAGGAAGGTCAGCACCAACTGATAAGAGAAGAGCATCAACGCGACGCTCTTCCATTACAGAGCGGGCGTTAGCTAAACGTTCGGCGAACATAGTTTCAGGGTACGGTGTTTTTTTACTCTGGAAAACTACCCTCTTGTAATGTTGGGGATAGTTATCTGTATGTTATGTTGCGTGAACAGAAATTTCGGATTGTTTTGCGTGATAGCTGCTTCGGGTCAGTGGACTAGATTCGATATGGGTAATACCCATTGATTCTCCATGAATTTGTAGTTCCTTGAATTCTTCTGGAGTCCACCAACGTTGAACCGGAAGGTGGTTAGAGGTTGGTGAGAGGTATTGGCCGATAGTTACAATGTCAACACCAATTTGGCTTAAGTCTTTCAATAGGGTGAAAACTTCCTTCTTTGTTTCTCCAAGCCCGACCATGATCGATGTTTTCGTAGTTAATCCATGTTGTTTGGCGCGGCAAAGAACTGCGAGACTTCGTGCGTAGCTTGCGGACGGGCGAACATATCTTTGGAGACTGAGGACTGTTTCAACGTTGTGATTCAAAACATCTGGCTCACTGGAAAATACTTTCTCTAAAGCGGAAGGGTCGCCCTTAAGGTCTGAGATTAAAATTTCGACCTTTGTGGAAGGGCTTGACTTACGGATCGCGTGAATGGTATCGGCTACCTGTTGAGCTCCACCATCGCTGAGATCATCTCGGGCGACCATTGTAACAACGGCATATTCTAATCCCATGGTATTAACTGCATCCGCGACGCGTCTGGGTTCATCTGGATCGGCGGGCAATGGTTTTTGTGTATTGATTAGGCAGAAGCCGCATGCTCTCGTGCACCGGTCACCGAGAACCATAAAAGTCGCTGTCCCGTCGTTCCAGCATTCGTAAATATTTGGGCATCCTGCTTCTTCGCAGACCGTTACGAGCTGGTTGTTACGCATTGTTTGTTTGATTTTTCTGTACTCTGGACCAAAGTTTGCTTTCACTTTCATCCATTGAGGTTTTCGTTTTAGTGGTACTTGAGGAGCTGGCACTGATATTGCTAGATCAGGATCATGTGCAGTTGCTCTGGCATGCATCGGACGGCTACCCGGCCCTTCTCCTCTCGTGAAAGCGCTTAAATCATTCAGTCGGACTTTCCAAGCTACGTCAGCACGATCCGAGTTCTTCCCCGCCCAGTTGGATATCGCTAAATCTGAAATTACGTCTGTTACATCCCGTAGGGATATTTTGAACCCTTCCTGTTCTAGGGATGTCACTTTTTTCCCTTCTATCCCACATGGGACAATGACATCAAAATACGACATATCCGTATCGACGTTTATGGCGAATCCATGCATTGAACGCCCTCTTGACAGTCGGACCCCAATAGCTGCTACCTTTCTAGGGGATCGCCCTTGAGGGTCAATCCAGACGCCAGGGTATTGGGAAATTCGTCCACAGTTCGACAGGCCAAGTTCTTTCAACGCATCGATGATGAGTTGTTCAACCGAGGCGACATACGCTGCAGTATCAGCCATCCCCCCTCCCCGCTTTCCCGGAACAGTCAGAATGGGGTACCCAACTAATTGTCCAGGGCCGTGATAGGTCACATCTCCGCCTCGCTTGACGCGAACAACCTCTGCCCCAATGGACTGTGGGTCAGTAAGAATATTTGCTTCGTCGCCGTTTACCCCCAAGGTAAAAACGTGGGAATGCTCCATAAGAAGCAGGTAGTTGTCCTGCCCGTTTGTAAAGAGACTTTCTTGGACAGCGAGCGCGTCACGGTAATGTACATTACCAAGCCATCGGACATGTAGGGGTGGTACGGAAGCGTTGCTCAGGTTATTTTGCTTTTGGTGATCGATTAGAATACTCAATTGATCTCTTTGCGTTTTCGCGTGTTCGGCATTAAGTCTAATATCAAGGCTGTTGCCCTTTACAGAGGAGTCTAATGGCTGTTTGGATCGTACTTATTGTAGTATCTACCGTTTTATTGTCTATTGCTCTTCTCTACAACAAGCTAATTCGCTTACGCAATAAAACTGAGAATGCATGGGCAGCTATTGATGTTCAGCTTCATCGTCGATACGACCTTATACCAATGCTTGTGAAGGTAGTTCAGGGTTATGCAGAGTATGAGAAAGCAGCCTTCGTGGAGGTAACATCGGCTAGGACAGCTGCAGTCACAACTGAAGGAAGAGCCAAGCTTGCAAAATCGAACGACCATGTCACTTCTTGTTTGGAACGGGTCTTTGCTATCTCCGAGTCATACCCTGATTTGAATGCAAATGAAAATTTCTTAAATCTGCAGGAAGAACTATCGGAGACGGAAAACCTTATTGCTTATGCTCGACAGTACTACAATGACATAGCCCTGAAATTCAATAACTTGCTGCAAACAGTACCTTATAACGTTTTCGCTGGGTCTTTTAACTTTTACGAACGTGAGTATTTTACAAATGATGAGATGCTTGGATCCCAGGAAGTAGAAAGAAAAGAACAATGACTACATACACAGAGAAACGTAGAAGAAGATCATGGTCTGCGATTATCGGATTTGCTGTCTTTGTCGGCCTTATCGTCGGTTTTATTGCTTTCACAAAGCCTGTAGAGAAAATCGACAACTATTGGGCAGTCGCAGAAATTGGCACGGGAAGGACAGCGGTAATCAGTGAAGTCATAGATTACGATTTCGGATATGAAAGTAGGCGCGGTATCTACCGCGATGTTCCAGGGCTCTCCGAGGAAGAAATCATCAAAATTGAATCTCCGTCAGCTCCAGACCAATGGATTATTTATTGTGGATTTAAATGTAATAGCTACGAACTACAGATACGGATCGGGAACCCTGATAAAAAAATCTCTGGGAATCATAGGTACGAAATTATCTACTCCCTTGATTCTCTTATCAATCTCCGTCACTCAACAATCAACTGGAACGCTGTAGGGACAGGGTGGAATCACCCAATAGATAGGGTGCAGATTCAGCTCGTAGCCCCCTTCAACCTTGAAGACCCTAGCTGTAGCGTTGCAGGCATTTACGGCCCAAGTGATTGTGAAGTAGAACAGATTGCGCCAGGCCACCTTCTTGCTCATACCGATGGGCTTGAAGCGTCCGAAGGAGTAAAGATCCAGGCGAAATTAGGTCAAGAAATTGGGACTACTCCTAGTTTTATCGCGCCTCCTAGTGCTCCACGGTCAGGTAGGGATTTGACGTTTATTCTTGTCGGTATTCTTGCTATAGCTGCAGTACTTATTGGTGGATTTGTGGCCGTGCGGGTACTTCGATTTTTGGGACGTGACAAAGTACGTTCTGGGAGTGCAGTTGATGCAGTATTTGCTGAAGGTGAAGGTGAGACTTTCCGAGCCGATACAGGCAAACTTTCCGAACTAGTCACTTTAAGCTTTAGCCCACCAGACGGGATCAGCGCGCACCAAGGCGGCATCCTCTTGGAAGAGGCGGTAACCGAGGACCACAAGACTTCTTGGCTTCTCGAACGCGCGATAAGTGGTGAAATAGAACTAACCGAAGAAAACAACAACCGAATCTTGGTAGATAAATTTCCCCAACGGAGTCCTGGGGTCCTCAGCACAATTTTTGAAGAAAGAAAAAATAAGTTTTTGAATATTGGTACACAAAAATCATTTAATATATTTTTAAAAAACAGAGATTGGACAGGTAAAGAGAAATTTTTACAAAAATTTCAGGATATTTTATTAAAATATAAAAAAAAATTTATTCTAGCTTCTCTTCTTATAATTTTTGTGATACTT
>CAJWET010000099.1 GCA_913031515.1 uncultured Acidimicrobiaceae bacterium
TCCCCTGAAATGGAGATAGGGGCGATAGTTCTTGACCCTCTACGCGATACCGTTAGTCAAGCGTCAAATCTCATTCGGCTTACCCATAATGTTGCAGCTGTGCACCGTGATGTCGAAGCTTCACCTTATTCCCAACGGCTTGTATATGGTGGTCACACAGTTGCCCTTGCCCAAGCATCGCTTAGCCGTATGTTCCCAGACCTGGCTTCGATTGTAGGTTGGCATATTTGCGATCATCTGGGGCCCGTATTTGAAGGAGATCTCCTGTCATTTCAGCACAAACCGGTTCAAGAAATTTCTGCGGGGAATGGTCGGCTGGTCGCATTGCAAGTCAAAGCATTTGCCCACCGCAAGAATTCTGAATCAATTGAAGTCCTTGATTGGGTGCCGATCATCTTCATCCGTTAGAACAATAGGAAACACATATGTCAGATCCATTTCAATCATTCCGCCTTGATGGCAAAGTCGCTATCGTTACTGGGGCTTCAAGTGGTATCGGCGAACAGACCACAAAACTTTTTTCATCGGTGGGAGCTACTGTTGTTGCTGCCGCTCGAAGAATTGACCGTTTAGAGAAACTTGCTAGCGAAACCAAGAATGTTGTCCCCTGCTCCTGCGACGTTACGAATGATGACGATTGCGAAAACCTTGTAAGAACTACGTTTGAGCAGTTCGGAAAAATAGATATTTTGATAAATAATGCAGGAATAAGTGATCCTATCCCCGCGATAGATGAAGATCTTGAAGAGTTTCGTCGGGTGATCCAAATCGACCTGGTTGCATGCTTTTACCTCGCTCAACTTTCTGCAAGAATCATGCGGAAACAGGACACTGGCGGCAGCATCATCAATGTCGCCTCAGTCCATGGTTTGGTAGGATCCGCCCCAAACAACCAGCCTGGCTATACATCTGCAAAGGGAGGTCTAGTAAACCTGACGAGGGAATTAGCTCTCGAATGGGCCCGATTCGGAATTCGCGTCAATGCGATAGCACCCGGATATGTCGCCACAGAACTTACAGATGAAATGATTGCTGGTGATAATGGGAGAAAATGGATTGAACGCAATACACCCTTGAGGCGACCAGCATCAGTCCATGAACTCGACGGCGCCATGCTTCTCCTTGCTTCAGAGGCAGGAAGCTACATCACCGGAGAGACAATAGCTGTTGATGGCGGTTGGTTAGCGCGTTAGCGGACAATCACTGATTAATATGCACTCATGAACTCGAACCCTGTAACCCAATCACTTGACCTAACTGGAAAGGTCGCAATCATCACCGGAGGTAGCCGCGGTATAGGACGTTCCATAGCCATCGGTTTCGCTCAAAACGGAGCAAGCGTCGTAGTTACAAGTAGGAATCTAGATAGCTGTGAAAGCACTGCAGGAGAAATCCAAAAACTCGGAGGATCAGCAATTCCAATAGCAGCCCATATGGGGAGATTGCAGGAAATCAAAAGTCTTGTAGATCAAACAGTTGAAGCATACGGGGCGGTAGACATTATTGTGAACAATGCCGCAAATCCACTAATGCTCGGAGTTGGGGAAATCACCCAAGAGGCTTGGGAAAAAGCATTAAACACAAATCTACGTGGCCCAGTTTTCCTTGTGCAAGAGGCGTTACCTTATCTAGAAGCTGGTTCTGGTGGGTCGGTAATCAATATGCTGAGCAATGCAGCGTTTATGTATACTCCGAATCATCTACTCTATACCGTTGCAAAATCTGGACTCGATGCAGCAACGAGATCCATGGCGGCCCAGTTAGCTTCAAAGAATATTCGGGTGAATGCTATGGTTCCAGGGACAGTTGATACTGACATGGTTCAAGCCATGCCGGAATCTTTTCAAGAAATGGCTGCTAAAGGATCTTTGTTGCGGCGAGCAGCACAACCTGATGAGATGGTCGCCATGGCAATAGTGTTGGCCTCAGATGCAGGGAGCTTTATGACTGGACATACTTACTTTGTTGATGGAGGACAGAGTTACAGGTGACAAGTACTAGTGGATATTCATTGGCAGCTTCTGTAGACGTAGGTTGGGTAGAAGTTTTAGCTTCCTTGTCTCTACTTCTAATAACGTTGGTCGTTTCTATTGTCTTGAAACTCCAAATCGAAAGATCCGTCGTTATTGCTAGCTTGCGTGCAGCAGCACAACTTTTAGCTGTTGGATTCCTTTTTACAGCGATCTTCGATCATCACTTAGCACAGATATGGGCTTGGATCTGGGTCGTAGCGATGGTTGTCATTTCTACTGTTGTTGTCGAACGAAGAGTCCCTGATATTAGTGGGGTTAGGATCCCGACATTCGCTTCGATAAGTGCAGCAGCTGGAATAACGCTTGGAGTAATCTTTCCGTTGGGTATTTTCGATACCGAAGCGGTAAACATTGTAGCGATTGCGGGCTTAACAATCGGCAACATCATGCCAGCAACCGTCCTTGCCGTCCAAGAACTTCAGAACCAATTTCGACTCCGAACCGGAGAAGTAGAGGCTTTATTGGCGCTTGGAACTAGCAAGACTAGTGTTCGAAGATTTTTATGTCCGAACATTATTCGAACAGCGATCACCCACCATATTGAAAGAACGAAAATCGTCGGTTTGATCGCTCTACCTGGTGCTATGACGGGCCTTCTCCTAGCAGGCATTGACCCAGTTGAGGCTGTTCTCATACAACTCATCGTCATGTATATGATTCTCGGGGGAACAGTTGTAACTGCAAGTATTGTCGTCTGGTTCGGTTCTAATAGAGCATTTACAAATGATCAGAGGTTGTCTCAATGGACGAACTACCAGCAATCCGATATTGCTTAGCTGTCATCTGTGGAGAGAATTCGGTTTCCTATCTCCTTTGCTATTTCTGATGGGGAGCGCCCAGCGGTATCAACCTGCTCAAAAGCTCTGTATGCGCGCTCGCGTGCTTTAAAGAGTTCTTCTATGTGCTCTTCAAAGTTCTTTGAATCTAATAACGGCCTTTGAACAAGATTTTCTTCTTCCCGCAATCGTTTGATGATCTCTTCTAATGGCGTCCGGAGGCAGAATATACGACCATTCGCAGAGAGTGTCTCTGCATTCACAGGGTCCAGCAGCAGTTTCCCTCCAGTGGCTATAACGAGATTCTCCCTTTCGGCTAACTGTTGACTTACTTCTCTTTCGCGATGACGAAAAACATCTTCCCCTTCTTTCGCAAAAATTTCTGGGATAGGACCGTAGAGCCCCTCAATGACTTGATCAGTATCAACAAATTCTTTTGACAAAATTTCTGACAAGATGAGGCCTACTGTGCTCTTTCCCGTCCCCATGAATCCAGTCAAGAGAATGTTGATTCGTTGGATTTTCTTGCTCATAGGAATATTCCCATACTAGATGTTTTCTGGAGTTCCGATAGGGGAATATTCGTGATTGTCTTTACCAAATCATTGTTGGACTACCCGTATCGTTCATCTGAGACTAGATTATTTTCATGATTATTGGCCTTCACCATGTAGCAATTTCAGTACCCAATCTTGATAGAGCAATTGCTTTCTACGAAGACGCACTCGGCTTTGAACGAGTATTCCTGAATAGTTGGAATGGGGATCGACCTCAAGCAGATAGCGTTATCGGCGTCACGAAATCTCAAGCAAAGGTAGTAATGCTTCGTGCCGGGAATGCTTATTTGGAACTTTGGGAATACGAGAATCCGCAACCAAAACCCCAAGACAAGGAGTATTCGCCAGCTGATCATGGGTTTGCCCATCTTGCATTACAGGTCAGCGATATCCATGAAGAATATGATCGGTTGATTGAAGCGGGTATGACCTTTCACGCGCCACCAGTTCAACTTGGAGAGTCTGTGGCTATTTATGGACGTGATCCATTTGGAAATATTCTTGAACTGTATGAACCCTCTAAAGAGCGATCACTTTGATCAAAGAGCTAATTCTGGTTATCGGAAAATTTTCCTTCCAGTAAAAATAGCTGCTTTAATCATCCTTCAATAGCCTGATTTCCATTTAAATGTCGGTACCATCTAGTGCGGAAGGTTGCCAGAGCGGACGAATGGGGCGGCCTCGAAAGCCGTTGTGGCGCTTAGCGTCACCGTGGGTTCGAATCCCACACCTTCCGCCATCAACAAGAAATAAGAATCAGGACTTTCCCTTAGCTTGGGTACTGCGAAGTATCGGATCAGCTGCGGCTAAGAGTTTGTCAGCGACTCGAAGTACCTTTCCTGCACCTCCCGGCATGTCACTATCGATCAGGTTTCCCATAACTTGTAGGGTTAGATTTGCCATAGTTTGGCTTCCAACAGCAACCCGCAAGCCCGATCTCAGTACTAGAGGATGTCCTATTAGATATGAGAACCTTCGGCCTGTTCGAAGGAAACTATCAAATCGCTCTCCGATGATCTGGTCATATTTTTCAGGAGCAGTTACAGGATTTTCTAGGAATAATTGGGCGATAAGCATTCCAGATTCCAGACTGTAATCTATTCCTTCACCGTTCATAGGGTTAATTAACCCTGCAGCGTCTCCAACGGCAACCCAACCTGGTCCACACCGTTTTTGGGATGTCATTGGGAGTCTCCACGCACGTGGCTTTTCCAGATATGGCCCGACGTTCCACTCTTCTGATACATGGTCACGGTATAAGTCGCACAGCCGGTTTAAGTTCAAGCTTTTGAATCCCCGCATAGTGGAAAGAGCACCTACACCTAGATTCACTGTTCCGTCCCCAGCTGGAAACATCCATCCATATCCAGAGATAGGGGTGCCTTGAGAGTCTCGCATCGCCAAGGAAGCTTCTAAATAATTTTCGTCGTGTCTTGGGCTTTCAACATAGGTTCGAATAGCGATCCCGTATGGTTCATTTGTTTTCCGTTCGCTTCCAAGCATCCGTGCCACTTTTCCCGGAGCTCCAGAAGCTGCTACGACAAGATCCGCCGTCCAATACTCTCCTCCAACGGAAACCCCCCGAACTCGATCTCCATCAAAAGTTGGGATTGCTTCGCTGTTGAAGTGCATGACGGCCCCAGCTTGTGAGGCAGCCTCGATTAGGTGCGCATCAAGTTTTTTCCGGACCCAGACCGCACCATAAGAGGGAAACTTGCTACCAGTTGGCCATTGTAATTCTCGACGAGTTTTTCCTGCAATCATTCGCAGGCCGAAAATTTTATGAATTCCAGTTGCACTGATACCTAAATCGTTCAAGGCACCCATTGCTCGAGGAGTTAGTCCATCACCGCATACTTTGTCTCGTCCATAGCTAGCTTTTTCAAAAATAGCGACGGAAGCCCCACCTTTTGCTGCTTCAATAGCCGTTGCAGCACCTGCTGGGCCTCCACCTATAACAATGATGTCAAAATGATTCACTTCTTTAAGCGTGCCAAATCATCGGCGAGAATGCGTAATCGGACAGTCCTTAATATTCGTAGATTAGTTATTTGCGCTTCTTCTCAAAGAACTCGTGCAATAACAAAGCGCATTCATCTGGAAGAACGCGTCCGGTAACTTTGAACTCATGGTTAAGGCGCGGATCACTTCCGATATTGTACAGACTACCTAACGCTCCACTTTTGGGATCGTCCGTTCCGAAAATAACTCTTTCAAACCGTGCTAGTACGGCTGCACCTGCACACATAGAACATGGCTCAAGGGTAGAGACAAGAACCGCCCCATCTAATCTGGAAGAATTCAATTTTTTCGAAGCTTCCCTAATAGCAAGCATCTCAGCATGTGCTGTTGGATCATTCGACTTTTCTCGTTCGTTGTGACATGAAGCAAGCACTTCTCCATTGAGAATAACCAATGCTCCTATAGGGAGATCATCATGGGCCAAAGATAGCTTTGCTTCTGATATAGCGAGCTTCATCCATTCCTCTTCACTGCTCATAACTCCGATCCTTTCTTTCCCCGAAATCCTTTAGTAACCCGCATCACAATTCGCTTTCAAGGTACCGGCCAGTTTCTTCAACATGTGCAATCAATGACCGGAAATGCCACCTTCCGTCTATTCGGGCATATTGGTCTTCGTAGTGGCCGATTATTCGAAAAAACGAGCCATCGGAATGGGAGTACAACATAATGAAGCGCCACGACCCTTCTGCTTCATCCCCGGAAACATCTATAACTGGGTTTGTAACCATATGGGAAGAATGGAGAATAAATCCAGCAGAACGAAGGGAAAACATGAATGCAGCTATTGCTTCTCTTCCTACTTTAGGCTCATTTCCAGCTGAACCGATTTTTCCCGTTTGCTGCCAAGTCCCATTTTCGATGAATAGAGCGGCG
>CAJWET010000100.1 GCA_913031515.1 uncultured Acidimicrobiaceae bacterium
GAGCGTCTCCTGTCTCTTTAATTTCTTCAACTACGGAACTGAAATACCCCATATTCGTTGTTCCATCTGGATTAGGCGGCGTTGGAAGGCACAGAAAATGAAATAATGCGTTCGAGCTTGCATTGCGGGCGCCGACAACAAATCGCAGCTTTTCATCGATAACTGCATTGGCTATAAGTTCCGAAAGTCCTGGTTCGAAGATAGGGATTTCTCCCTCTTCTAGGTTTTGGATTTTTGTCTCATCGACGTCAGCGATTATGACGTTATGGCCTAGATGGGCTAGACAGGCACCCGTTGTTAAGCCAACATAACCCGCACCTATTACTGCTATATCAGCCATTGTCAGCTACTTCTTTCTTCGGAACCACATCTAAGTCTAGCTATGACTTCTAGGAACCGTTTATCTACGATTGCCTATCAAGCTGGCGAATCGTTTTCTGATATGGAGTACGAAGGATTAGCAACCACAAGTTTTCTATGAACCAGCTGAGTCAATTTGGTATGGATATCTTCAAGCTTGCTGTCAAACTCCCCGTTTCTCAAAGCATCGGATAGTTCTTTTTCACTATCCATGTTTAAATCGCCCAGAAAATCTTTGAATGCTTTTCTATCTTCAGCAATGTTCTGGATTTCTCTGGATGCTATGCCTAGCGCATTTGAAGCTATTCGTAATTTCCACTTTTGGGTTTGGGAGATTTCTCCATCAAGCTCTTCTGAAATGAATAGCTTCACTGCTTCAATTAGTTGGTGAGCTGACGGAGCATCGTATGGAGTATCTCCTCTTGGGGGAAGCGCCATATCCATTTCTTCATGTTCATGCATGCTCATGGATCCGCTCCTTAAGCGCAGATAGAAGGTCGTATTCATTTTCTGCAACTCGCCGCCCGATAGTAGCGATCTCTATAGAAGAAGTTCTCCCAGCCCGAAAATCTCCTCCCATTTGTAGGCAGATAACACCCCAGCGAAGTGTTCCAAAGATTTCCCACCACAGAAGTGTCTCGAGAGGAATTCGCGTTCCACTAGTTTCTTCGTAGCCATCAAGAAGGTCCTCGTATGTACCCATCCCCGCTACTTTCCCTTTTCCACCAAAACGCCAAGCTCGAACGCACATCCAACCCAAGTCTTCAGCTGGGTCCCCAAAGTGTGCAATCTCCCAATCGAGCACAGCACGCAGTCCATCTTCGCCGATAAGCAGGTTCCCAAGTCTGAAATCCCCGTGAATTAGACAAGATTCAAGTGGTTCAGGGCGGTTTGCTTCGAGCCACCTGATGGCTAAGTCAAAAGTTGGGTGTGGGTCACAGAGGGCATCGTAGATTCCGGTGAGAGATAATAGGGAATCAGTGGTTTCAATGAGTTCCGCTCCCTCCAGTTCTTCCTTAGGGATAGCGTGTATAGCAGCGAGAGCCGATGCACAATCTGAAAGAAATACTGAGCGGGCGTTTCCCCACTCGTTGTCTCTGAGGATTTTCCTTGCAATTGTTTCACCACGGATTCGGTGAGTAACGGTAAAGCTGCGCCCTAAGGGGTTAGGTATTTCTGAGCTTGTGACCACAGTAGCTACTGGCACATTCCATTCAGCAGCTTTTTTCAAAAGCCGTGCTTCTCTAGCGCAGGTTCCAACAAGCCGATCTAGTCCATCCCGATCTAGCTGGAGAATCAATTCAGTGGTGTTTCCGTTTGCATCTACCGCATCAAAGCTCCACGTTTCCCGATTTGCCCCTCCAGTTAGGCGAACAAGATCAGTAATCGTAATCTCCCCGATGGGTTCATAAAGGGCTTCGATCAAATGTGACGTTAGGAAGTGATCCGTATTACCCACTGAAGTCTCTTCCTGTGGGTCGCCCGTTCTGGATCTGATCTAGGTACTCGCTCATACCTATTCCAACTTCACCATTGCACCGATATCTTGTCATCGCTTCAGTGATCCGAGTTAATAGGTTTTCTCCATCAGGTGTTTTTCTTCTGTTACGAAGAGGAATTAAAGAGAGCACTTCTCCGTCTATTTCATACTCTTTGCCATCGCTGGTTTTCGCCCAGCATTGCATCCCAGTTTGGTAATCAGAGTCATCCCAAGTCGTTTCAATGCGACAATCCTCAATCAATTTATATTCATCCCCTTCGAGAACCATTCCTGCCCGACGTACCTTTTCACCGCTGCCATCTGTGCTGATGATCGAAAGCATTAAAGCAAAGTCAGGTGAGAAGACCATTGGAAGCCACCTGTACCAACTTATCGATTGCCAGTAGCGCGCCCCCCATGATTTATCGCGAAGTCCCATGCCATGAATCTCCAGTGCTTCTTTGCTAACGGTTATTGCGCCCTCCATCTTTCCATGTTGTTCATAGTGGGCTTTTGCGAAACTCCCTTCAGCATTTGTTTCCATTTCAGAACCGTCTTCGTAAACAGGTTTCCCACCGTACATGGGAGACATGCCAGTCCAATCAAGTTCGATGTTGCAGTCAACTATCGGATTTTCGTTGAAGGCTTGCCGAGGATTCGCCATTTGTCTCGGGTCATCGAGAAGACAAACTTTCCCGGAATAAGACAGCTTGAGCGTTTCGAATGGTTCAATGACGTCGATGGATAAGCCGCCAGCTTGCATGGAGCGATTATCTACGATTTGCGGCCGGTCAAACATGAACCCCACCTGTCCATTCGGTAAATAAACACAGATCGACATTTCTGCGTATCCTTCATTTACCCGGTTACCTAGACGGAACCATCCACCGATTTCCTTCTCGATATCAAATGTGTTGAAGTACATTGATTCGTTGTAGTTGCTAGCGGCATCAGGTTCATGAGTGTATTCATCCGATGGTTCCAGTATGGTAATAATTTTTTTGCTGGCCATAGAGAAACGATACTCTTTACCAACTGTAATCCATAAATTTTCTTCCCCATGACTTCAGACATTAAGTGTTGCAAGCTAATGAAATCTATTCGGCGAGTATGTGTTTATTGGACTAACACGGCTCATTTGTTTCTTGGGAACATCTTTGATCTAATGGGAGGAGTCTTAGTTTGAGTTGGAGGGTCATGTGGGAGAAGCTCGTTTAGCGAACAAAGTTGCCGTGATTACCGGCGGAGGAAATGGTATTGGTCGGGCTACCGCTTTGCGGTTTTCTGAAGAAGGTGCATCGGTTGTTGTAGCGGACATTCAAGAGGATAAAGCAGCAGAAACTTCGCAGATGATCGCTGACACTGGTGGGCAAGCTGCATCGATCCGTGTAGATGTAACAAGTGGGGCAGATAATGAGAAGATGGCGGATCTAGCTGTGGATAGTTTCGGCGGCCTTGATTGTCTAGTTACAGCTGCAGGTGTAAGCCACGCAAATTACGTGTCCGGAGATATAGAGCCAGACATTAAGAACATTGTCACCAACCGAGCGGATTATTTAGATCGCCCCGGGTGGGAATTTGTTGAAGGCGACCCTGAGGAATTTGACAAAGTCCTTGCGGTGAACCTTAAAGGGACACTGCTCGGGATGCAGGCCTGTGTAGCAAGAATGCTTGAGTCTGAAACCAAAGGTTCAGTCGTGACGGTTGCTAGCATTGCAGCGAAACATCCTGACGCCGGCCCAGTTGCCTATACAACTTCAAAAGCAGGTGTCTGGATGTTGACGAAAAAAGTAGCGCGAATGCTTGGACCAGTTGGGATCCGCGTCAATTGCATAGGTCCTGGTTTCATCAACACGCATATGACCGCCGTCATTGATTTAATGGATGAGACCGAAACCGCTGAATTCAATAACATGATTCCACTTGGTCGCCGAGGAGAGCCTATTGAAATAGCCAACGCAGCGTTATTTCTCTGCAGTGACGAGTCCAGTTACTTTACCGGAGAGATTCTCCACCCTGATGGTGGTTTTTTCACCGAATAGGTTTTAAAGACCAAGTCCTCTGCCTACGATTTCTTTCATAATTTCCGTTGTTCCACCGTAGATACTTTGCACTCTGCCATCACGCCAGAGCCGTGAAATAGGGTATTCGTCCATATATCCGTATCCCCCGAAAAATTGAAGGCATTGATCTATCGCACGTTTTTGTAATTCAGTTGTCCACCATTTGGCCATGGCTGCTTCATCTGCTGTTAGTTCTTTGGCGTTGTGGGCGATGACGCACTTGTCGAGAAACGCCCAAGCGAATTCGAGTTCCGTTGCTATCTCTGCCATTTTGAACCGAGTATTTTGAAAGTTTCCGATTGGTTGACCAAATGCCTGCCGTTCTTTCACATACTCCAAAGTCAGGTCAAAGGCATATTGTGTTCCAGCGACTGCTGAGATAGCGATGTTCAATCTCTCTTGAGGGAGATTGAACATCATGTGATAGAAGCCTTGGTTTTCTTCTCCTAAAAGGTTTTCGACTGGCACCTTTACATCTGTAAAGAAAAGTTCTGCTGTGTCTTGGCTGTGCCTTCCTATCTTGTCAAGATTTCGGCCTCGTTCAAAACCATCCATGCCTCTTTCAACAACTAGGAGCGAGACTCCTCTGTGGCCAGCTTCAGGGTTTGTTTTTGCTGCCACAATGATGAGATCACTAATAATTCCGTTCGAAATGAAGGTTTTTGAACCATTGAGTATGAAAGATTCACCATCTTTTATTGCGGTGGTCGATATGGAAGCTAAATCAGATCCTGTTCCTGGCTCTGACATTGCTATGGCTGTTATGTACATACCGCTAGCCAAGCCTGGTAACCATCTTTGATGTTGTTCCTCCGAACAGAATTCTAGAAAGTAAGGAATGCAGATGTCATTATGTAGTCCTAAAGCTGAAGCTGCTGCAGCAACGCCTGCCATATCGAATTCTTCCTGCATGATTTGGTTGAAGCGGTAATCTTTGATTTCTCCTCCACCAAATTTCTGAGGGATATCAATTCCTAGAAATCCGTTTTCGCCAGCAATTTCGAAAAGGGACCGATCGATAATTCCTTCTCGTTCCCAGTCATCATTTTTGGGAACAATTTCCTTCTCAACGAATTGTCGAAACGATTCTCTGAACAGTTGATGTTCTGATTCAAATATGGTTCGCTCCATGGTTCTCCTTTTGTCGGCCTTAAAGGATTATAGATTTTTCTAAAGAAGCAACCATGCTTGGGGTGTTCACTCCGTCTGCCCGGAATCCTATCAGTCCAGTTACTGATACGTATCCTGCATCAACTAAAGCGGTATCTGTGTCCGGACTTAGTTCTACATCTCGTGCTGTCACCTTTATCCGAAGTTTTCCAGATTGAGTTTCCTCAAGGGATGTCTTTGTCGTTCCGAAAGCAGCGATCCTTCCCCAACGAACTCCTCGTAAGGATTCGGGTCGTTCATTTGGTGTGTTGATGTTCCATACGGTCTTTCGCGGTAGATCTAAGATTTGTCTTACGGCAGCTACTGCAATTACACCGCTGGTTTCCCACAACATGGGCTTCCCGTTACGTTTCTGACTCAAAGCTATTCCCGAGACCCCAAAATTTTGTGCGATCATTGCGGCGCCGACAGTTCCAGAATGCAGGATGCCGCGACCACAATTCGCTCCGTCATTACTTCCGGAGATAACCAGCTCTGGTGGTTCCCCAAAGCTCCCAAGCATTGCAGTTAGGACACAAAATGCTGGGGGGCCATCGATTCCCCACGCGCTAATATGTCCGTTATCTGGGATTGCATATGGTTGAATTCCGAACTCTTCCCCATCGTCAAGAGTCCCCACACCAGCCCCCCATCCAGATCTTTCATTCGAAGGAGCAACAACGGTTATGTCATGGCCCTCCTTATCGAGGGCTATTGCGAGGGCATGGATCCCTGGTGAGGAAACTCCATCATCGTTTGTAAGAACAATTCTTGCCATCAGAACCCTACCCCTTTGATAAATGATGCGATTTCATAGTCCGACGCGGCAGAAAATGTCCGAAGGATGCACTTCTCTAAAAGCTGGTTCCCTCGGTCGTTGGAGTAGTCAAGGTCATTATCGATCACTTGATTATACGTTTGGACCATGAGGCTGGCTTTGAGATCAAACCAGCATTGGTCAATCGAATATCCTTGAACTCCATTGGCGACCAATTCATTGTGGTAATGGCAGACCAGCTCTTCGGCATGGTTTCTTCGATCTTGGATATCCAAGGAAGCACTTAACCAATTTGAGATGTCCCATGCGCCCCAGAAACGAGTGCAGTATTGAAAGTCGACCATAGTCACCGATCCGTCAGGGCTAAATAGGTAATTTTCACATCGAGCGTCATT
>CAJWET010000101.1 GCA_913031515.1 uncultured Acidimicrobiaceae bacterium
GTAAGGGGCTTTAGAACTACTACGTTGTATCCAAGTTTTACCCCATCAAGTGCTGTCTCTTTGACACAATAATCGAAGGCTAAACCGACAGTTTCAATTCGGGTGATCTTCCTATCAGCGAGAATTTCATCGAGAGATGCCCCACTCTCATCTACCCCTTCAAACCCTGAATATGCTGCGGCGTACGCCCCTTTTTTAATCTGGACTGTTATTTGATGTAAGACAGAGGTCAAAGCGGGATGCAGTTCAGCTTCAGGTGTACCAGCAACACCATGTTGTGGCCAAGTATCAACATAATCAGGGTTCTTATCAAAATGCTTTCCCGGATTAATGTGCCAATCTTGGGTAGTAAGAATCATGTCATATCCATGATCACCACTGAGGACGTGACTTATATCCTGTGCGACAGAATTACCCCCATCAACTGGGAGTGAGCCCCCTTCGCAAAATGTTGGCTGGACATCGATAACTAATAAAGCGGATTTAGATTTATTTGTCATTCAACCCTCAGCTCTTTTGTAATTGTTGTGGGTATAGCAGGCGGACCATCTCTTCTAAGACGGATGTCTTTGGGAATCTCCTCTATTACTTTTTTAAAGTGATTTCTGGCACTTTCTAGATTCCAGTCGCTTGTGAAGTCCCCACCAATGCAGAGATGGGCCTGCAAATACCGTTCATACTGTGCGGGGAGAACCTCAAATGCGTCTCTACCTATCGAGAGATTTTCCTCTTGCGCAGTTGAATCATTAGACAGTAGGCGTTTGGCATGTTTTTTTCCGCCGATTGATTCCTTGCCGGAAGAGACTTTCGCTACTGCCCGCATTCCTTTTGGGGAATTTGGAGTGTCTTCAATCTCGACAAGCTTATATACGAACCCTGCTGAAGGGGCTCCTGAACCAGTAACGAGTCTATGCCCAGATTCAAATGCATCTATTGGAGCTTTGCTTAGTTGCTTAATCTGATACTCATCAAGATCACCCGAGACCATAATTTGGGTAGCGGTGGCCCCAAGACTATCGAGAAGGTTTCGTGCAGCGCGAGATCCCTTCTCTAGATCTCCGGAATCCAGGCGAATGCCTTTCAGGTTGCAACTCGTGGCTTCTACTGCGTTAGTAATTCCTTCAACCATGTCGTACGTGTCAACAAGAAATACTGAGTTAGACCCTAGAAATTGCTGTTGGGCTTTGAAAGCTTCTAGCTCGGTTGGGAAAGCAAGAGTGAAGGCATGAGAAGCTGTACCTGTCGTTGGTATTCCCCATCGATAACCTGCCTCCAGATTAGAAGTCACACCTATACCGCCGATATATGCGGCTCTAGCGGCATGTGCAGCCGCTTCGGGATGAACGCGTCTTGATCCAGCTTCCATTACTGATTTTCCCTCAGCCGCTTCAGCTATACGGGCCGCAGCTGTCGCCACAGAGGAAGCATGGTTAAGGTTCGAGAGTATTAGCGTCTCCAGAATTAGTGCTTCGCCTAGTTCTGCCTCAACGGTCATGACTGGGCTGTTGGGAAAGTACAGCTCTCCTTCACGGTATGAAAGGATATCGCCCCGAAAACTATATTTAGAAAGCCACTGGAGTGTTTCGGAAGACACGATTTTCGACGACTTAAGAAATTCTATTTGCTCTTCATTAACTGCGAAATTCTTGATATCTTCAACCAGTGTCCCACTTCCGGCAAAGACGCCGAATGGTCTTCCTAGCGGAAGTTCTCGTGCGAATACTTCAAAAGCAGCTCGATTACTTGCCTTCCCGGACCGTACGAGTGCGTCAAGCATGGTGAATTCATATTGGTCTGTTTTAAGGGCTGTCGTAGTGGAATGGTTTAAATTAGGCATCACGGATGCATTCGTTGAGATTGACTACTAATATACCAGTAATAATAGTCATTATGACCATTAATACTTTTAAACTTCGCACGGCAGTCTTCCGGCATGTAGGTTCGTAAAGTGCGAAGAAACCCAAGACCCACCACCCTTCCATTCTGGCGCCCAACAACCGCAGCTGCCTCAGCGATCGCTATCGTTGCATTACCTGGATTTCTCGTTGGGTCTTTCGCCCCCCAAATAAAGGAAGATTTAGATTTTGGTGATACCGAACTAGGGGCATTACTTACATTTGGATACTTGATCTCTAGTATCGTCATGCAATTAGGGGGTGGAGTAGCTGATCGCAAAGGCCCACTACTCATCCTAAGAACGGGAGTTGCCATCGGAGCAACTTCCGCTCTTTTGGTAGGGACGACAGCAAACACATATGTAATACTCCTACTCTGTATTGGCCTAAACCGCGTAGGCGAAGGATTAATCCAACCTGCAACCAACACTCTGATTTCTTTAGGCGTAGACCAGCCGCGTCAAGGAATCGCTATGGCTATCAAACAATCAGCAGTGCCTTTGTCCACCGCCCTAGCAGGATTGGCAGTACCAACGCTTGGTTCAACATTGGGCTGGAAAGGAACTTTCCTTATTCTGGCGATACTGGCTTTCCCCGCCTGGCTCCTAATACCCAACGTAGAAGTCTCTCCTTCGACAACATTTCCATCTCGACGGGATATGTGGCGCTCTCGTCACCTTCGAATCACTTCCATTGCCGGTGCCTTCTCAGCGGCAGCCCTCGTAACTATGGCAGGTTTCTTAACCACCGCTGCAAAAGCAGCAGGATTTAGCGATAGTGCTGCAGGTTTAATCCTTGGAATTGGAGGACTTGTAATGATCGGAGCTCGCCTCGCATGGGGATACTTTGCCGACAAGTTCATGTTTGACAGATTTAAAGCAGTTTCAATTTCATTAGCTATCGGGTCAGTGGCGTTCGTCCTCTTTGCCATAGGAACCAAGACAACGATCATAATTGGAGCGTTAGTTTCCTTCGGAATTGGATGGTCTTGGCCTGGCCTACTTTTGCTCGGTGTCATCGAACAATATCCCGACGAACCTGGCGCCGCTACTGCAACACTCCAAACCAGTATCCGCCTCGGGGCGATGATCGCCCCACTCGGTTTTGGCATAGTCGTCGACACTTCCGGATTCGGAACTGCTTGGATTCTTGCATTCTCTTCTACGGTTATCGGAGCAGTGCTGATGTCGAGTGCGAGCCGCGCCCTTCGAGGTCATTAGGCATTTTTTTTCTTCAGGCGGCGGTTAAGTCTTCGGAATGCGATTCCCCGGTGGCTTATAACATTCTTCTCTTCATCTTCCATTTCAGCGAATGTCTTCCCAGAACCTGAGGAGGGAACAAAAATAGAATCATATCCAAAGCCACCTCTTCCAGAGGGAGTTTCCGCTATGAGCCCTTCAACAATTCCTTCAGCAATGGTTTCAGTCCCATCTGTCCATGAGATCACGGCGACTGTCCGAAATCTAGCACTTCGCCTTTCGCCATCAACTCCCTTCATTTCTTTCAGTAATTTTCGGACATTGTCCTCATAGGTTGCATCGTCACCGGCATAGCGGGCTGAAAAAACACCCGGTGCGCCTCCTAATGCGTCTACTTCAAGTCCTGTGTCATCAGCTACCGCTGGGCAACCGGTTGCTGATCGTATTGCTACCGCCTTCAGTCTCGCATTATCTAGAAGGTTGTCTGCATCCTCTAGAACCTCTGGGATGTCTTTTGGGCGAGGAGCAAGATTGGCTACTCCAGATAGGATTTGTGCCATCTCGACATATTTGTCGGGATTCGCGGATGCGCACACAAGATCCATTAGTTAGATCGTTGGTTGTGTACTCGTGAGTTCATTCTGCAGTGAGATAATTTGCTGAATCCCTTTTTCCGCCAGTGCCAGCAAGGCATCGAGTTCATTTCGGTTAAATGAGGCCTGCTCAGCAGTCCCCTGAATCTCAATAAACCCGCCAGATTCTGTCATAACCACGTTCATATCAGTGTCAGCGTTCGAATCTTCGTCGTAGGGCAGATCTAATCTTGGCTGCCCATGGATAATACCAACGGATACTGCTGCGCAAGCTTCAGAAATAGGGTGGTGAGGCAACTCCCCCCGTAAAACAAGTCGAGATAACGCATCGTGAAGGGCCAAGTAACCTCCACATACTGAGGCCACTCGTGTTCCTCCATCAGCTTGGAGAACATCACAGTCAACAACGACTTGCCTCTCCCCAAGCTTTTCCATATCGCATACGGCCCGCAATGACCTTCCGATCAACCGTTGAATTTCTTGTGTTCGACCTTTGAGACCTCGAGTTTCTCGGCGAACTCGTTCCGGAGATGACCCTGGGAGCATCGAATACTCAGCAGTAACCCAACCCGATCCAGATCCTTTCATCCAACGAGGCACATTCTCATCAACTGATGCAGTACACAAAACTGTCGTTTCGCCGAAAGTAACGAGTATTGAACCTTCTGCCATGGAAGTGAAGTCACGAACGAAAGTTATCGGCCGCAATTCGTCTGGTTGGCGATTATCTGCTCTCATAATATTTAACTCCATAACTACCTACTAGAAAATGTACTGGTCGCCGGCAGCTGCGACGGTGACCCGCCCATTGAACATTTGGCTAGCTTGCTTCGTATGTCGCTCACCTTCTTCGCCCGGAGCCAAATGTGAAAGAACAAGATGGGCCGCATTTATTTTAGTGGCAAGCTCACCCGCCTGCCGTGCTGAAAGGTGGAGAATCCCTTCATGTTCTCTATCCGCGAGAAATGTCGACTCAGATATCGCCAGAGAAACGCTTTCTCCTAGCTGATTAATATCCCAATTCGGTCCTGTATCAGCTGTGAAGATGAAACTGGATTCCCCAACGTCTACTCGACTAGCCATTGTTTCCACATAATGGTCGGTCTTGGACCACTTCCAATTCTGGTCACCGATTCTCTGGCATGACCTATCGGCGATGATTTTCCAAATGAATGCTTCTTCCAATGCCGGACACATTTTTTTAGCAAGTTCTAATGTCCCTCTTGTCCCGTAGACGGGGATTTGCCCGCACCGAACGTAGTGTCTAATAGCGTTATACACGACTGGTAATTCAAGCCAATGGTCGGCATGTTCATGGGTTAGGACAATTGCAGTTAATTGACTGATTTCAATATGTTGCTGGAGGTTTGCTAGAGTGCCGGGCCCTGCATCCAACCATACGTTTGCTCGCGGACTTTGGACGAGAAAACCAGTACAGGCTCCTCCTGGTTTCGCGTAGGTGCCGCTGCAGCCAAGGACCGTAACTTTCGGGGGGATAACATTCACGGCGAAGGATTCCATTCGTGTGGTTGTGCTGAAGCTAGTTCGGGGCCAAATAGCCTTTGACCAACCTCTGCGAACCAAGATACATCTCCCGAAGAGATAAACAGACGTTTTCCGGTTTTTTCCTTTGTAGCAAGAAGATCCATGTCCTTTAAACATGCCGCAGCAGCGAACGCTGTTTCGTCAGCAGAGGAAACCAATACAACATCATTTCCCACTACTTGAGCAATAGCTCTTGCCAAATAGGGGTAATGAGTGCAGCCAAGAAGAAGTGTGTCTACCTTTGCAGAGACAATAGGTGCGAGGAGGCGTTCAGCAAGGACCAGCAGTTGCTCTCCGGAAGATTCGCCTTTTTCAACGAATTCGACAAAACCCGGACAAGCCAGCGGCTGTAATTCGATTTCCTGAGGAGAAAGCTCATTAAATGCTCGGACATACGCTCCGCTGTTTATTGTGCCAACGGTGCCGATGACGCCGATCGACTTTGTTTCAGAAACATCGATAGCTGACTGTGCTCCGGGGGCGATGACTCCGATAATTGGCACATCCACCATCTTTTCAAGATCTTCTAAAGCAGCAGCTGCAGCAGTATTACATCCGACGATTAGGAGTTTCACATTATGCTCATCAACGAGATAGTTCGTTATTTGTATAGCGAAGTCCCGAACTTCATCAAGCGGCCGAGGGCCGTAGGGGTATCTAGCTGTGTCCCCGAAGTAAACAACATCCTCAGAAGGAAGAAGGTCTATCACTGCTCTGGCGACTGTCAGGCCGCCAAAGCCTGAATCGAAGATGCCGATAGGCTGTTCGTTAGGCACAATTCCTCATCGTAGAGGTATACGGCAGGCAATTCCCACTGATGGACTTTACTTTCGACATCAGAAATAGATGATCCGGTCGATCGAAGCGGCAACTTCATCTAATGGTTCCGTCCAAGCTCCTGTGGAAAGATACTTCCAACCCCCATCACAAACTATGAAGACGATATTTCC
>CAJWET010000102.1 GCA_913031515.1 uncultured Acidimicrobiaceae bacterium
AATCCATCTGTTGATGATTCAAGAGCTGAAAGCCTTTGCGCTGCATCTGAAGTTTCGGCATCGCTTACAAGGAAACACCATGATTGCATTTCTCTTCGACCAACCCTTCCGCGAAGCTGATGGAGTTGAGCGATCCCAAAACGCTCAGCATCAAGTATTACCATTACCGTCGCATTAGGCACATCTACCCCTACTTCGATGACCGTCGTAGAAACAAGTACGTCAATATTTCCATCTCTAAAGCTCTTCATAATTTCATGTTTCTCAGGTCCGGTTTGCCGGCCATGCAAAAGACCAACAGTAAATCCGTGTAGCTCAGTCTCTATAAGGCGCTCGTATGTTTTCTCTGCAGACGCTACCTGCATTTTCTCGTTGTCTCCTATTAAAGGGCAGACCACATAGGCCTGCTTCCCTTGCTCTACTTGACTGCGGACTCTCTTCCAAACATCAATGTCGTCCGTAACCCATTCCGTCCGTATAGGAGTTCTACCTGGAGGTAGCTCATCCAGAATTGACACATCTAGATCTCCATACACCGTCATTGCCGCTGTTCTTGGTATCGGCGTTGCAGTCATAACCAGTACATCCGTAATAGCACCCCCAGTTGCTTTTGCTCGCAACGCCGCGCGTTGGTCTACCCCAAACCGGTGCTGCTCATCAATTACTGAAAGTCCCAAATTTGAGAAGGTAACCCCTTCTTGAATTAGAGAGTGAGTCCCGATGACTAAATCGACCTTGCCTGAGGACAAACCGTTTATTATTCGCTTTCTATCAACTGAGTTCGTTCGACTAGTTAACAATTCGACTTGAAGGTCTCTTTCCCCCATTAGTGTCGTGGAGTCAGGCACTTTAAATGATGCTAATAGTTCCGATATCCCCAAATAATGTTGTTCTGCGAGGACTTCGGTTGGGGCCATTACCACGCCTTGTCTCCCCCCTTCAATAACTCCGAGCAGTCCGGCTACTGCTACGAGAGTCTTACCTGAGCCAACGTCACCCTGCAGTAGCCGATGCATTGGTATTTGGGACTGCAGATCAGATGTAATTTCATCTATTACTCTCAATTGCGCGCTCGTGAGGTGAAAAGGCAGCGCTTCAAGAAGCGCCTTGATGAACTTTCCTTCGAATCCGTGAGCTATTCCCTGTTTTGTTGTTTCAAAGCTACGTTTTCTAGCTACTAACAACAATTGAATTCGGAGAAGTTCATCAAAGACCAACCGGTTTCGGGCTTCGACGATTTGTTTCATCGACTCAGGGTTGTGAATGTTCGTGAACGCTGTCGCTCGGTCAACTAGGTTATGGCGCTCTCGGACCTTAAGAGGTAAAGGTTCAGCAAATCCTCTAACGCTTGACTTATGCAAAGCATCAGATACCCATGTGCCGAATTCCCATGTCGACAAACCCGCTTTTCCGGACTGCGGATAAACTGGAACTATTCGGCCAGTTTTATCTCCAACTAAATCGACAACTGGGTTGGTCATCCTTGCCCTCCCTCGGTAGAGGTCTAATTTCCCAAAAATGACTACCTCCATTCCTTGCTGGAGCTGCCGCGCCCTCCACGGCTGGTTAAAAAAAGTTATATTCAGTAGGCCGGTTTCGTCGGTAACATCTACCGAAACAATTTTCTTGCGATTTCTTGTTCGAATGATTTCAACTTCAAGTATCTCTGCGAGGACCATTCCTTCTTCGCCGAGTTGCAGTGTCCCTATCTTCGCTTCTTTTGTTCTATCGATGTACCTGCGGGGATAGCGAGAAAGAACATCTAGGACCGTTCGAATATCCACTGAGTTCAAGGCGTCTTTTTTCTTTACGCCAACTCCCTTCAACCGCGTTGTTGGCAAAGAATCAAGGTCGGTCAGGGTGAGGGGAGATGTGGCGCGTTGCATCTTCTTGGTTTAGCCGATCTAGAGAGTTGATGAGGGAAATTCTAAGAAAATGATGTATGCACCTCTGGCGAGAGAAGGAGGAAAAAATCCTGACCGGGAAGGCGTTATTCTACTCCGAAATAGTAGGGGTATAGCGGCTGCCCTCCATCGTGAATTTCTACTTCTACATGTGGTTTCTCGTTCGCCAGCCATTCAGATATCCCTACTGTGGAGTCTTCGTTGCTCCCCTCACCCGCAATAACAGTGACAAGTTCATGGTCAGGGCCTATGATCTCATCCAGCAATCCTATAGCCACTTCGGACATGGACTTGGAAATCACGCAGACGCCGCTTCGGTCAAGACCTATCCAATCCCCTTCTTCGACCTTCCCCACCGATGTCTCACTGTCGCGAACCGCTCGAGTGATTTCGCCAGGTAGTACCTGTCCAGCAGCAGCATCCATTAAAGCCAGATTGCTTCCCGCATCTGCTCTTGGGTCAAAGGCTAACAAAGATGCAAAGCCTTCAGGGATACTTCGTGTCGGAACAACAACAACGGTTTTTTCCACTTGTGAGTTAACTTGTTCAGCAACAGGAATAATATTTTTGTTATTCGGAAGAATGATCACTTGATCAGCGGAAATAGATTCTGCCGCTTGGACGAGATCACGTACTGATGGGTTCATCGATTGCCCCCCTCGAACGACAGCATGCACCCCCAACGAATCGAAGATAGCATGAACTCCTTCTCCGGCAACAACAGCAATGACTGCCGAGGCAGATTCAGTCTCGTTCGTAATGGTAATTGTGTTTTCTCCACCGATTTCAGTGTGAAATGTCTCTTGATGGTCGCCTAACTCCTCATGGAGATTAGTTACCCGTATGGTGTTCGGCTTGCCTCGTTTAATGCCTGCCTCGATCGAGCCACCTATGTCATCAGTGTGAATATGGCAGTTGTAGAGTCCGTCTCCCCCTACCACGACTATTGAATCGCCGAGGGTGGCCCATTCATTTTTAAATCCGTCGATCATGTCATCAGAGACTTCAAGAAAAAACATGACCTCATAGCGTAACTCACCTACTTCCGTAAGTCCCGTGCTGGGTATATGCCCCGACCCATCGACTCCGACTGGAACTTCAGCTGGAGCAGGGATAGGGCGACCATCAGCAATGTGTAGAAATGATGAAAGAAGTAATAAATAACCTGCACCACCAGCATCTACAACACCGGCTTCTTTCAGGACCGGCAATAACTCCGGAGTCCTTTCAAGTGACGACCTTCCTTCGTGTTCGATCCTTTCGAGAAAATCCACGAGAGAGATATCTTCCTCCGCCACTTGCGACGCTACCGCTGCTACTTCTCTTGCCACTGTCAAAATGGTGCCTTCAACGGGCTTCATCACCGACCCATACGCCGCCTCTGAGGCATTAATTAATGCCTCAGAAATAGCTGTGGCATCGATTTCTTCTACGGTGGAAAAGCTATCGGAAAGAGATCGCAGTATTTGTGAAAGAATCACCCCGGAGTTTCCTCTAGCGCCCATCAAACTACCATGACTGATCGCTTTCCACTGGGAAGAACCTTCTGCTTCCCCCTTTTCAAGTTCTTCGGTTACAGAAATAAGAGTTAGAGACATATTTGTCCCTGTGTCACCGTCAGGGACGGGATAGACATTTAACGCATTTAATACATCACAGTAAGTTCCCAAGGCATCACGAAATGCGAAGAGGACGTTTTTGATGTCATTATCTGAAAACCGCTGAAGATCATCCACGAAACTTGATAGTACTCATAAAGTACTCATAAGTTGACTCCTGCTGCGAAATCACATAAATATCCGTCAATACGAAATAAAATGAATGAGAGTCGAAAGGCTCTATGGTTCGTCCATAGAGGGACTATTCGTATATTGTTGAGAAATTCGTTAAGGTGAGCAGCCGCCAATAAGGAGATCTCCATGCAGGGAGTAATCAAGTCATACGATCCGAATACTAAAGATGGGATCGTTATGTCCGAAAGAGACTTCATCGAGTATGAATTAGCTCCTTCTGCTCTCGACGGTTCAGTTTTCCGGATGCTTCGACAGGGGCAAAGAGTCGTCTTTGACCTTGAAGATAATGGACTAGCTACAAATTTACGACTCGGGTCTGAGGTTGATATGGGGACTCCAGATTTTTTGCAATGAGGTACTGAAATCGGCATCGCTGCCGGAGGAAACACATGACAAATAACCCCCAACGTGACCTATCGACAGAACTGCACGAGCAGTTTGGGTTGGACACCGTCTCCTTGCAGTACGGATTAAGTCAAGACGAGTTATTCCTTGCAGCGGTTCATAATGATCGTGGAAAAGTTGATCCCGATGGAGATACAAACCAACAAAAGGCCTACCAAACCGCTCTAGGGGTAGATGGTCCGCTTGTATATTTTACCGACCCATCGTGTACTGGAAGGCCAGTAAATGACACATTTGCTGTGGCTAGAGATAGCGTTATGGACACCGTTTGGTGGAAGGATGGCTTGTCGAAGTTCTCTCCAGAAAACTTCGACAAGCTCCTACCTAGGGTGGTGGAGCATCTTAACCAGAAGGAATCTGTTTTATACGTCACAGATGTTTTTTGCGGATGGGATCCAGAGTTTACGGAACCGTACCGTTTCATCGGCGAGTATGCTACCCATGCCTATTTCTGCAACATCATGTTTCCGAAAAATGTCCGCGGCGACGCTGATCGCTCGTCATCAGGTTGGACGATCCTAAACGTACCTTCATTTCTAGCCGACCCCGAAAGAGATGGCACCAGATCCAACCGATCAGTCATTATGGACATTGAGAACCGTGTTGCACTTGTCGTAGGCCCGGCTGACTACTGCGGCGTGAACAAAAAGACAATGTTCACAGTAATGAACTACGTCCTTCCCGCTAAAGGGCAACTTTCTATGCACTGCTCTGCCAATGTAGGTGATAGCGACGACAGCGCGATCCTATTTGGCCTTTCTGGAACGGGGAAGACAACGCTTTCGGCCGATCCAAATCGTCTGCTAATTGGAGATGATGAGCATGTTTGGACTGACTCAGGTGTATCAAATTTCGAAGATGGCTGTTACGCGAAACTAATTGATCTGGACAAGGATGCAGAACCCGTTATCGGCGCAGCGCTTAGCATGAAAGGGACACTGATCGAAAATGTCCCTCCCCTAACGGGGAAGGCAATTGAAGAAACACTTCCACAAGAATTTGATTTGAGTGATGGTTCGCGTACAGAAAATACCAGATTCGCCTACCCCCTGAACTGTAACCCCGGTGTCGCTGAAGGGGCGAAAGGTCCACATCCTGAAACGATTGTCTTACTGACAGCTGACGCATTTGGCGTTTTCCCTCCGGTCTCTATTCTGAACGCTGAAGAAGTCATGTACCATTTTGTTACTGGTTTCACATCAAAGCTGGCCGGAACAGAGGTCGGCGTCACTGAACCTCAAGCAACATTTTCTGCATGTTTTGGCGATCCGTTTATGTCCCAAAAACCTCATGTTTACGCGGAGCTTTTGGCAACACGGATGGAGGAGCACGACACCCGATGCATCTTGTTAAATACTGGATGGACTGGTGGTCCGTACGGGACGGGAGCTCGAATGTCTCTAAAATACACTCGAGCTCTTTTGGATTCGGCACTTGCCGGAGTCTTCGACAATACGGAATTGGAAATACAACCTATTCTAAAATTGCGCATGCCTACGAGTTGCCCCAATGTTCCCGATGAGATTCTGAATCCGAGAGAGACTTGGGATGACGTTGACGCATACGACAAGCAGGCGACAGAACTTCGCGATATGTTTCGGGCGAATTATGTAGAGAGTGGATTCGCAAATCTTGGAATTAAAGAAGTTATGTAACCACAATTTTGCTGAGTGAACTTTCGCTCATTGGAAACTTAGACTTCCTAAAGGCCGAGTGTTCATGCACCTTGCTGATCGTGACTGTATTGTTGCACTGTGCATGACTTGGCGAATCAACCTACACCTTTTCTTATGGTCGATTTACCGACGTTTGAATCCAACCTGTCAAAAATGTCAGAGGCTTTACCGGGTGTTTCTCTACGACCCCATGTAAAAGCCTTTAAATCAACAGCCATAGCAAAGCGTCTTTATGAAGCAGGCCATACAGCCTTCTGTTGCGCAACGGTCAAAGAGATGGAAGGTATGGCGGCTGCTGGACTCGGTGACGATCTCCTACTAGC
>CAJWET010000103.1 GCA_913031515.1 uncultured Acidimicrobiaceae bacterium
TATGCATTTAATGGACTGATTTCATTTGATAGAAGATTCATCTCTGACCTTGAATACCTCACTTCTATCAATTCGGGTGCGGATGTACCTTGGGTTCTTCAATGGGTCGGAATAACCCCGCTCTGGTATCCACTGAAGTCAATTTTCTGGCATGGCATGGGCCCAGCTTTAGCGATTGCAGCCCTGTTCGGTATTTGCCTAACAATCTACGAGGTCATAAAAAAACGCAAGCGAATAATGCTTGTTCCACTTAGCTTCATTTTTGTAATGCTTGGACTCGTGAGCCAGCAGTTCAATCCTCTGATCCGATATTTGCTCCCCGCATATCCAATAGCAATTACGTTCGCTGGGTACGGGATCTACTTTTTATGGGAATGGGGCAAAGGCCAAAATACTTTTATCAGGAGAAAAAATGTTCTCGGCCGAGCTAGTCAAACCGCCGCTGTAGCACTCATAGGGGGGACGCTACTTTGGGGGGCGGCATTCGTGAACGGAATTTACAACGACACACACCCCCGTATATCCGCATCGAAGTGGATCAATGAGAATATCGATTCTGGGTCTACTGTTACCCACCAGATCTGGGATGACAGGTTACCTTTACATACCTCCGGCGAATCAAAGCCGCAATTAAATTATGTCAATCTTGATTTATTTCGCCCGGACCACTCTAGTGACCCTAGATCAGGCGAATCCAAACTTGATACCTTGCTTGATGACCTCGAAGCAGTCGACTACATAATTGAAGCCAGCAATCGGCTCTATGGTTCGATCCCCCGAGTCCCCGCTGAATATCCAGGGACTTCTAAATACTACAGCGCCTTATTCTCTGGCAACCTTGGATTTGAGCTTGTTGCAAACTTTGAAAATTCACCATCACTGTTTGGCATAGATTTTATAGATGCCAATGGCGAAGAAACATTCACAGTCTATGACCACCCCCGAGTCACAATCTGGTCTAAAACCGATCGATGGTCTCGAAACGAAGCGTCTAGAATCCTAAACCCTTTCCACGCTATCCATGCGCCAAATCTCGAACCCAAAGATGCTAATTCGAACGCCCTTTTACTTCGACCCTCTGAAACAGCCGCCTTACAGAATGATCTAACTTTCCATGACACTTTCTCGCAACGAAATTATTTAGGTATCCCAGCTTGGATTTGGTGGTTGCTATGGATCCAAGTAGCTGCTTTCGCTGTTTTGCCGTGGTCGACACTGCTATTCAGAGAATTAGCGGACAAGGGCTACGCTTTAAGTAAAGCAATCGGATTTCTTTCCTGCGGCCTAGTTCTTTGGATTTCTGTCGTGTGGGGCTTTTGCGAATTTAGTCAGAAGTCAACAGCAGTAAGCATGCTAGTGGTCTTTGGCATAGGACTATTTTTGTGGTGGATTCATCGGGTGAGGTTGTGTGAACTGTTCTATAAGCATCGGTTCGTATGGCTAGCTTCCGAAATCATATTTTTAGCGACCTTCTCTTTTCTTCTAGTGCTGCGTTCACTAAACCCCGACTTGTGGGAATCCTATCTTGGAGGGGAAAAGCCGATGGAACTGGGTTACCTCACTGCGGTAGGCCGATCGCCTGAATTACCGCCATACGACCCGTGGTTTGCAGGCGGGTCTATGAACTACTACTACTTCGGCTGGTTTCTTGTAGCAGTTCCGATGCGAGCCTTGAAGATTCTTCCTGAAATAGCATTCCAGTTGGGAGTCGCAACATTCGGTGCGTTGGTAGGGGTAATCGTTTTTAGCCTTATCTATAACCTCGTAATGGCTAGTGTCCCATCAAGGCCGATGAAGGGCAAACTAAGGGCAACCGCAACAAAGGCGGGACTCTTTGGCCTCTTCCTTTTCCTCGGGTCAGGCACATTTGATGCGATGCGCGTGCACTTCGCTCGCCTTCGATCTGCCAACACTTGGACCCTTATGGAGGACTGGCCCATCCTAGGGGGAGTCATCGAGCTTGTTGGAGGAACATGGTCATGGGTCTCGGGGACTTCTCTACCAAGATTCGACTGGTGGGCTTCGAGCCGGGTCAATTCAGGGAATTTTGATATTACTGAATTCCCATATTTCACTTTTCTCTTTGGGGATCTCCATCCACACATGATGGGGATGGCCATATCAGGCCTATTACTCTCATTGGCTTTGGCATACTTACTTTCTTGTCGTCAGGAATTCACGAAAAATAAGACTTTTTTGGCTATTTGTATTGGACTGTTGATCGGCGTTGTCCGGATGACTAACACGTGGGACTATCCAAGTTCGCTACTTTTGATGGTCATTGTTTTCTTCTTCGGGGCATGTATATCGACAAGTAAAGCGTTGCCAATCTACGTTGAAAACAAAGCTGCTTTATTTGGAGTTGCGGGCTTAGCTATGTGTTTGAGCGCTTTGAGCTCAGATGGGAACACTCTTACATTTGTATTAGGAACAGCAGGACTTCTAGGGGCACTATCTGTCTTCTTCACTCCGGTCATCCAAGGCCGAATTCTGCAATTTGTTTGCCATTTCTTGATTGCTGTTATTTCTCATGTCGTACTGATTTGGCCCTACCTTCGCGATTCACAAAACTTTAATGTCGGAATTCATAGGACAGAATGGACTTCACCCCTAGGTGACTTCCTTTCCCATTGGGGAGTTTTCCTTACAATAATTTTGGTTTTCTTTGCTGCGATTTTTGTCGAATCACGGAGAAAGCATGGAAAGTACAATGTCGTAGTCCATTTCTTCCCAGCATTTATTCGGAAGAACATTTGGACAAAGGCCACTTTCGCAGGCTTTAACGTAGCCTTCGTAGGGTTTTGCATATGGGGGGTAAGTACTGCTTTCGCAATAACAGTCCTAGGAGGCATTTGTGCTTTAATTTTAGCAGAACACGAATGTAGAAATCCCAATCCTGATATTGGAAAGCTGTTTGCCTTACTCATGTTTATGTTCGGTTTCGCTCTAATCGGCGGACCCGAAGTCGTTACCGTCAACAACGATGTAGCGCGGATGAATACGGTCTTTAAGTTCTGGCTACAGGGATGGCTTTTCTTTGCGATTGGATCAGCATTTGCCATCTACCATATTTGGACTCTTGCAAAAGACTTAAAGAACGAACCGAAATTAAAACCGTCAATAATCCAAATCACTCCAAAAAAGGTTTGGGGGGCCCTGACTGTAGCCACCGTAGTAATCGGACTCACCTACCCCCTGTTAGCAACTAAACCACGACTCTCAGCAAGGTTCAGTTCGCAATATCAGGGGCTGAACGGAATTGCATATCTTAATTATGAGCCGAGTTTTACCCGACTCGATGCAGGGCCAGAAGGACCCGAGTCGGAAGTACACCTCGCCGAAGACCTTCCCCTAATTCAGTGGATACGATCAAACGTTCCCGGCAGTCCTACAATTGTCGAGTGGTCGGGAGAGAGCTACGACTGGAATAGTCGCATTGCGAATCATACTGGCCTGCCTACAGTGCTTGGTTGGTCATCGCATCAATATCAACAACGGCAAGGATACGCCGAGTGGGTCAACCAAAGGCGTTCTGACGTCCAGAAGTTTTACACTGAAGCAACTCCGGAAATCATTTCGCAGTTCCTCCTTACATATGAAGTGAACTATGTAATCGTAGGGACGCAGGAACACCGTTTCGGGAATCAAGAGGTTCTAAGCTCCTATCAAAATCATCCAGCATTGCGTAAAGTATTCGAGTTTGGAAGAAACATTATCTTTGCCGTGGACATGGATGCATTGTGGGAATCCACCCTTTCTTGAGTCTCCGGGAAACAAAAGAATAACTACCCTCCCCGTGTAAGAAAGTTACTTACCATGCCGCATGATTTCTCGTATGAAGGTTTCTCTCCTCGACTAGGGAACGATTCTTGAAAGTATTCTTTCCCTAATTCGTATATTTCATTTTTGATATAGACTGATCCGCTCAGTGAAGCAGGGCATATACCTGCCTTGCTATCCCACGGCTCACGATTCCAGATCCAGCTACCCCATGATGAAAGCAGATCAACAATCTGGCTCGGTCCGGTAATCCCAGTGTCGAACTCCGGAACCCACCACCAACGATGTTCGTAGGGGATTTCCATATAACCCTCGTACTCTTCCTCAATGATTGTTCGATCCCAATGAGGCACAAAGACAATATCGGCATTAGACGGGAAACTACTGTTTCCGATAACTGCATAAGATGGGGTGGGGAAATCTCGGAGATACCACCCGTACGGCCAATAAACATCACTATCTATTTTCACCTGAAGATGTCGATCAAAGTGTGCGAGGGAAAGACGATCAAGAGCTTCAAGTTGCTCAGCCCATTCCGCGACCTCGGGTGTTGCTTGACCTGCTTGAACAAATAGTTCTTGCGGTTCTCCACCTCGGAGATAGGAACTATAGATACTTGTTACGCAGGCATAGGTCATACCAAAAATAATCAAGAAACCGAGGCAAACTGTAGAAATTTTTTGTCTTCTCCGATCCCAAATTGACTGGGCCCCTATACCAGCAAGAATCATTATGGGGAGAAGAAGATGGACCGTAAGCCATGGCATGCGCTCTCCAGCCCATGAGTAAACAATCAGGCTTGAAAATGCCCACCAAACGATGACTTGCCCAAATAGGTTCGGTTTCCTAACTACTTGAACCGTACCTACAACAGCTAGAACTAGAGCAAGCCACTCGTAGGCAAATAAAAGTACAAGGTAGTATTGCCAGCGGGAATCACCTCGAACTGTCGCCTGTTCTCCTAACCAGTATTCGAAACCTGCCGTTAAACCATTTCGGATTGCCCCATGTGGCGCGGTTGTGGCTCCTGGTCCGTTAAATTGTTGGAAAAACTGTGTAAATATAGCTACGAAAAAAACTGCGGCCACTACCACAGCCAAAGCCCAACCGGCTATCCGAGGAATACTGAATGATCTAAAAACTGGAATCTGTGGGGATAGGACCCCACGACGAACCGCTAAAGCTCCACATAGGAATATAGCTAGAGCCAGTAGTGCTCCATAAACGCCTAATTTGAATAGTGTTGGGCTATCTTGCTGTTCTCCTGGGTTCGTCCCGATCCAAAGAAATGTGGCGAACATTAATACGATCCCTGCGATGAGAAACCAGCGCCGAATTGTTTCCTCAGAAATATTTTCGGGGTTGGTAGGGAGGGAAACTCTTGACCTGACATTGATCGTTCTGCGGGTTACCCCTTCGATCCGTACTTCGCGTTTGAGTTCTCTATAACTCGGTTTACCAATTTTCTTATCTTTTGTTTGGCGAATCGAAGCTACAAGTAAATCCTGAGCAAGAAGAACCATTCCGAAAGAACCGAAAATAAATACCGTGAGGAAGACGGATTCCTTCACTGCCAGACCTAACACAAACAGGACAAGAATCACAACGGGATGCCATCGCTTTGGAGTGGCAAGAAAAGAAAGCAGCGTTATCGCCGTTAAGAATGTCAACAATAAGAAGAAGCTGTCTTCTCTCCCGAACCTTGAAAAGTACAGCATGGTCGGACTCGTAAGGATCAAAGTAACCGTTAAGGGGGTTCCCATAAGGCCAAGGTTTCGACGCCAAATCCATGGGAGTGCTACAACCGCTATGCCTGAAATAGCCGGAAGCAGGCGAGCAATGCTATCTGATTGACCAAATAGCCAAAAGAAAGCTGCTGTTATGTAGAAACGTAACGGGCCATGGTAGACCGGATCATAACCCTTGTACGTCCCATCGAGATACTTGAGCGAGAACCACGCGTCGAGACTTTCATCATGATGGAAAGTCCTGACACCCAGATAGGACAATCTGCTGATAATCGCTAAAGCAGAAAGAAAAAGGACTACTCGCCGTATCTTTCTCCACGTCAGAAACGAAACATCCCGCCCATGGGAAGTCGGCTGGATTACCTCATGTGCAGGCTTTCGAAGTTTTCCCTTAGTCATTTTCTTTCTGCGTTTCATAGATTTGATAGCTACCAATGTCATAAACCAGAGTTCCGAAATTATCTAGATCAAAAGCACCACTATTCCCCGCCGAAGAATCTT
>CAJWET010000104.1 GCA_913031515.1 uncultured Acidimicrobiaceae bacterium
ATTATTGGTGACGTCCACAAGGTACTTCCTGCTCTGCTTGAGGCTTTGAATGCAAGGTAGGCGCACGAGTTAGAGAAAGTCGACGAGGTGAACTTCGCCCTGAATCTAGTCACCCTTTGGTTGTTATTGGCTTGCCGGTGTGTCCATCGGGTAAAGGAAACAACGGAAAGAAACGGGCGATGAGCGTGCCCTACAGTGGCTTTCTCAGCAAAAAACAAAATCCCCAACCAGATCAGGTCGGGGTGAAGTTCCCCTATTATAGCACATGTGGATTTTCGGTGGTCCCAAAAAACGCTAAATAGACTTTAAACTCATGATTTTTCTAGAAACGAACCATGTTGCATCTGGCGATGCCATTTCCCCACACCCGAAAGACCGCTTTTTATCAATAAAAGAGATAGTAAAATAGATTTTTAATCTAGTATCACGATATTGCTGTGTCTGCTCAGATGACTGGCCATGGGTAGCGTCTTCCAGAAGCATCGACTGGAAACTTTCCCGTTTCGAGGAGAATCCGGGCTCTTTGGCATAGGGCACCACGTTCTATCTCGTCCAGATAGTTTGCAAAAGAATTAGGTAAAGGAGAAGAAATAAGGGATTCAAGATCATCCAAAATATCGATAGGAATTAGTTCTCCGGCCCAATCCCAGATCACTGTTCGAAGTTTAAATTCAACATGGAATGTAAGACCATTATCAATTGCCCAAACTTTGTCTTGTGAATCTAACAGGCAGTGTCCACCCTTTCGGTCAGTGCTATTCGCAACTAAATCGAAAATGCAGATTTGCTTCAATGATCGATGATGCTTGGGGTTTTTAAGAATGTCGAAGTAGTTAACACTTAAATCACACGGAATGAACAATTGAATCGACCCCTCTCCAAGAGGGCCTTCGCGTATAACCGTCGGAGGGACGATATCCCATCCGAGCAAATTTGAAAGTTCAAATGACGCTGCCTCCCGAAGGAAAAGCCCTTCGGGGAAATCCCACAATGGCCGTTCTCCTCTTACCGGTTTGTAGATTCCTTGAAGCATCAATTGTTCGTGAGAAATATCAATCAGATATGTAGCGTTGGAACTCCAAGGCATCCGGCCTACCAGTTCAAGTTCTCCAAATCGCAACGCCTCGAGAGCTTTTTTATTAGGTACAGGCTCTCGATCTCGGAATGGACTTTCTTGTGCGACCATTGGAGAGCTCAATTGGAGCACGGGCACCAACCATCGGAGTGGTTGAGTGGTTCCCCACAATAGATGCATGGAGGGCGTCCAGCCTTTACGACATCGACTGCTCGTATTATGAATGCCTTGACTTGGCCCGGAGAGAGGTGGATCTGCACCACACCTGGATCAGTATCGTCGCTCTGTTCTTCGGCGACAATGACGAATTCAGAATTGCGCTCCTCGAATGCCACTCCAATTGATGAAACAGTCCATTCTGGTTGAACGGGCTCAATCAATTCAAGGGCTATCGGTATATCATCTTGGCTTATGGGCTCAGCGTCTTCTAAGAGCTGATCGAGGAATTCAGCAAGTGCTTGGACTTGCATTTTTTCAAGCTGCAAAGTCATCAATTCACCAGGGTTCCCGAATTGCAGATAAAAGACCCGCTGGCCTTTCGGGCCGAGAGTACCAGTAGTAAAGTGCTGAACCTCTCGAAAATGAAGGTTGTGGCTCATTTGGATTCCCCCAAAGGTATTACAGAGCGGAGCTCGTCGCCGGTTGAATTTACAGTTAGGACCATTGGTCCTGACTGATTGTACAAAACTGCAGAAAGCGAACAGGGTGAAATGTGGATTCGTTGGAAAAGGTCTAAAGGAATGCCCAATGCTGCAGCAATTGTTGTTTTGATAGTGTCTGCGTGCGTCACGGCTACAACGACCTCTCCATGATGTGACGCGATGATTTTTGCTATTGTATCGACCATTCGGCTTTGGATCTGAAGAAATGATTCACCAGAAGGGAACCGAAAGTTCGATGGGGTCTTTTGGACATTCTCCCATTCAGGGAGTTTCCTGAGATCAGAAAGTTTTTTTCCTGTCCAAGTTCCAAAGTCTGCCTCGATCAGGCCTTGCCGTGTACGGGTTTTTAATCCGCATGCCTTTGCGATGGGTTGTGCCGTTTCTCTTGCTCTTTCCATCGGAGATGAATAAACAGCAGAGATCTTTCCGTATTCTGCTATGCGTCTTGCAACTAGCTCAGCTTGTTCCTTTCCTCGGTTGCTTAAGTGGAGTCCTTTCGCCCTGCCCGGAAGAATCGAGCCGGTTGTCGGGGTGTGGCCGTGTCGGACAAAACATATGACAGTGGCCGGAGTGGCATCCTTTACCTGTTTGGATTTGTTCGTTTTGCCCATTGAGGTAACGCTATCGCTGGAAAGCTCTCAAAAGAATCCCCTATAAGTGAAATTTTCCTGACAGAAGAAAGATCTCAAAATAGCGTCCGACGTTACTGTCCTTTCCTTAAACAGCGGCTAGCGTCCATAAAGTGATGACCGCTATAGAGGATCTGAATGCTCAAGTTGTTTCTTGCCGGTCCTGCCCTCGACTTGTGCAATGGAGGGAGCGAATCGCTGAAGAAAAAAGAGCAGCCTACTCTGAACAAACTTATTGGGGGAAACCGGTCCCATCGTTCGGTGATCCTTCTGCCCACCTTCTAATTGTCGGGTTAGCTCCGGCAGCGCATGGAGCTAACCGGACTGGACGGATGTTCACTGGGGATCGAAGCGGCGACTTTCTCTTTGCTGCCCTATATCGTGTTGGCTATGCGAGTCAGGAGATTGCGACGAATCGTGATGACGGTATGGTACTCAGTGGGGCCTATATCACTGCCCCACTTCGTTGCGCACCTCCACAAAATAGGCCCACAGCAGAGGAGCTAAGTAACTGCCGAGACTTTTTCCAACGCGAGCTGGAGATGCTCGAAAATGTTAAGGTAATACTCGCTCTTGGAGGGATAGGTTACTCCGCAATTGCGAAGGAAGTTAACTTGCGCCCGAAACCCAAGTTCATGCATGGTTTGGAAGTGCTTCTCCCTGACGAAAAAATACTCTTGTGTAGCTATCACGTCAGTCAGCAAAATACTTTTACCGGTCGACTCACCGAAGATATGTTCGATGCCGTACTACTAAGAGCCCGTGAACTGGGCGCTTAGTCAAATCCTTGCCCTGATGTCTTAGGAATCGACTCTAATGCGGTGAGATTACAGTTGAAAACCGATAACGTCAGACAAATGAAACGTTCTTTACTCCTGATCCTTGCTGCAGCCCTGCTTTTAGGAGCATGCGGAAGTTCTGGGAAGCCCGAAACCTTTTATGAACAGACAGGCCCACTGCCGGAATACTTACAAGAGTTCCAAACCGAACTTCTGGATGGGGTAAATCCTTCTCAGGTACCGCTTGTTCAGAGAAATTTTCTTGAAGGTTGTATGGGTGGCCAGAAGGAAATCTTCGCCCAACTGTCCGGTGCAGCCCTTGCTAGAGCCTGCGGATGCAGTTATACAGAACTCATCAAATACCTCGAAGCCAACGCAACCGAAGATCAATCTGCTTTTGACACCTTTAAGAAGATAAATAAGACTTCCAAGGAAGAGGATGGGGTCTTGGGGCAAAACTACAAAAGTATTTTTGAGGAATGTCTAGCTGGAGCATGAAAAAACTGGTCGCAATTTTCCTGTCGACTTTTGTTTTGATTGCGTGTAGCTCTAGCGAGGACTCCCTCAGCTTTTCTGACAATCCCGGCCCGATTGACTCCAATTTGGTGGGGGCTCTCGAGGAAGGTCAAGATCCAAGCAGAGTCCCTGAGATACAAAGGAACTTCCTAGCTGGGTGTGTAATGGGGGCAACTGACCGAATGCCTGATCTAGTGGCAGTCCAAGAAACTGGATTACTGGAAGTTTGTGGTTGTAGCTACATGGAACTGGTTAAAGAAGTCCGAAGGGAAGCCGCCGCTGTTGCAGACCCGGTTACCTCCTCATCTGAGATTGAACAGGATGCCTACAAACGTTTTAAGAAACTTGATGAAGATTTCCAAGCTACTGAAGGAAGTTTCGATGACGAAATTTTAGCGCTGTTTGCTACTTGCATTCGTCAATCGCCAGCGTAGAGCTATGACTTTTTCGATGGCAGTCCGACTCTCGCGCTTTCGTTTGCCCACTCAGGCCATCGAGATCTACTTTTTTGGGCGAGTTTGTGCATGAGGGCTATTGCTCCGGGGTCGTCATCTCCTGGGCGGGTCTCAATGACACCATCTTGAACCATTGCTTCGATTACGGCCCGACCAAGATCTGTCCGAACGATTGTTAAGGTCCAATCGGAAACTTCCCCGATGCCGCCGGTAGAAATATCTGCGTGTTCAGCAGCGAAGTCAGGGCAATGATTGCAGCCTTCACGTGTCCAAGCATGGCATTCTTTCAAATTGATTTCATGGTAGTCGCCGTTGTTCATCCATACCTGAAAGACTCCCTTGATATTCATTTTCTTAATGTCATCTTTATGCAGTCCGTATTTGACCCAAAATAGCTCATCAAACATCGAGTCATCGAACGCCTTTGAACACAGCAGGCCGATATTTAGCTTGATTGGTTTTCCTACCTTGCCTACCTTCCTGTGCCACATGATCGGAGCAATGGAAGTTTGACAACTCATACCCACTAGAGCAAGACGGTCAAGCCCCCGCTCTTTTGCTTCGGGGAATGCCATGGTATTTGCAGAGTAGGTATAACGACTTCCTGCACCGCGAAGCACTTCGTCTCTATTTGTTGCCACCATCGGTTTAGCTTTCCAACCAGACTCGCCATCGCCGTCGATGCTGCCTTCCAATCCAGAAATTAGAGCCCCATCAATGACGTTGTTCTCTAAACACCAGATAAGAATGGCGGACACCAGTCCTCCATCTTGACCAATCTCGTAGACGAAATCATCAGAAGCTCTAGTGAGGATAATATCCTTGAAGACTCCAGACATTTCATCTGGCTCCCGAGTTCTGCCAAACAAATGCTCGTCGGCCTCTGTTTCCCAATCCCGAAAACGCGGACACGCTCTGGTGCAACTCGTGCAACCCTTCTCACCATGAACACAATTTGAAAGCCCTAGTTCTTCCTCTAAATGAAAGGGCATGTACTGTCCGGGTTCATGCTTGTATCCAATTACGTCATGAGGGCAAGAAATAACACAGCCAGCACAACCCGTGCAGAGTCCAGACGTGATCACTTCATCGTAGAGTTCCTTCCATTGGAAGCTCCAGCGATTCTTTTTTTTAGGTGGAGTTTCCGTAACGGCCATGACGTGAGGATACATCGATATATCCCAATGCTTGTGCTCTAAAGAGAAATTTGGGAGCTTGTTCTGGATTGAGCGCCCTCGGCAGGATTCGAACCTGCGCACATGGCTCCGGAGGCCAATGCTCTATCCCCTGAGCTACGAGGGCTATACGCTACATGTAGCGTACTAGCGCTTATAGAAGCTCCAAAGCAGCTTATGAATTAGCCACCTGATACAAACTGTTCTGCTTTAGGGCTTAGCTCGGAGTTAGAGAAAGGATCGTCTAGCCAGCCTGCTGGCAAAGCGACTTTCTTCGGTCCGCCTTTGTGGCTTCTTGGTAATCGGTAGGCATCAAGAGGAAGAGTTATAAGCGGGTCAAGTCTCCCAAGTACTTGTTCCAATTCAATAAGAGAAGTGATTTGTTGAATAGCGCGCCGTATCTCGCTCCCAACGGGAAACCCTGTGAGGTACCAAGCGGCGTGTTTCCGGAATGTGCGTAAAGCATCTTCGGTGCCCTGCCATTCAACAACCAGTTTCGCATGATGTTGAATGACTTTAGCAACTTCCCCAAGAACAGGGATCTCAGATGGTTCAGCACCATTAAATGTCTCGACTAGCTGTTGGAACAGCCACGGGCGACCCAAACATCCTCTTCCTATAACAACTCCATCGGCATTTGTTTCGCGCAGCATACGGATTGCATCAAAAGGTTCCCAAATGTCTCCATTGCCGAATATGGGAATTGACTGAACATGCTCTTTGAGGAGAGAG
>CAJWET010000105.1 GCA_913031515.1 uncultured Acidimicrobiaceae bacterium
CAGGTATCTCCATACAGGCTGCCTCAAGTCCTGTAACAGATTCTGTGGTTATGATTAAAATCGATTCCCCAAAAGCCAGGTCTTGGGATATTAAGGGCACCGTTGTTGAAAATATTGAATGTGATGTCTTCGCCGTCCCCTACGAATGGAACGTCCAGACTTAAGCTTCTCCTCTGCTTATAAACCATTTTGTCTACAAAGATGGCGAAAGCAAATGTCGCTAGTCCAAGGTATAACCCTCTTAATCGCAATGCAGGCAGTGCAACTGCAGCTCCAACTGCTCCCGACACAAGTGCCGCTACTACAAATGCACTAATTGACATGGATTCTCGACTAGCTATCCCTGTTCCAGTCGTTCCATCAAAAACAGTTACTAAAATGAATACGCCTGCTGCAAAAATAGAAATAGATGCCCATAACTTGTATCGATTAATTCCAAATGCGGGAAAAACTAAGTAGCCGAAAAGAACGGCGAGAAGCACGGCTAGCGTTGCGAATCCAGCTCCAGTCTCGACTCCCGAACCTACGTCGAATTGGTATGCAGTTATTGCTCCAATCCCAGCGAAAGCAAGAGGTGCTAAATTTATCTCTCCCGCGTACCCCGTCAATAGGACCATGGAAAGACCAATAATCCCGAAGCTGATTCCTTTTGAAAGACTGAATTCCCATTTATTTTCTAGAATTAGTGAGAATCCCGAAATAACCGTTACCAGTACTCCACCCCATATGGCGGTGGATTTGATAGAAGGAACCTTGAACGTTTCCTTGTATTTCTCTATTGAACTTCCGCGTAATCTTTCTTGTGGGAGGACTATCAAAATAGCGAAAAGAATTACGACTGGAATTGTTGTACGTAGTTCTGAGAGCCATGGCCATTTTCTTCCAGTTCCTGAAATCCAATTCCAATACGAAACGGATAGGCCAATAGCTAAACCTCCTACAAAAGTTAACGGAAGGTTCTTTAGTCGACCAAAAATAGCCGCTGCATAGGCATTGACAACAAGTAAAGTCAATGCAAGAACGTTCAAACTACCTAGTAGTGGGGATATCAGAATTCCGGCCACAGCTGCCATCATTGCTCCAAAACCCCAACTGAGAAGCGCTGCCCTATCCGGTCTCCCACCGTTGAGTTGGACTAATTTCCTATTATCTACGACAGCCCGCATGGTGATTCCAATTCGTGTGCTTGTGAGAAGAAATCGAAGAAATAGAGCTAGAAGAATTGCGATGGCAACAACTATTGTTTGGTGAGTTGTTATATAGGTGTTTCCGATTGACCATTTTGATTGGCGTCCAAAGAATGGTTCGGGAATTCTGGATTCAAGATCCTGCCAAATCCAATTAGTCGCTCCTATGAATGCCAGCATCACCGCAATAGGAATAACTAATTTCGTTGTCTCACTGGTGCCCTCTAACCCTCGCATAACTACTAGTTGGAGGAAAATTCCAATGATCGGCGCTACGACAAGTAAAACGAAAAGAATTGCCAATGGCGCGGGCCATTGTCCACCCCACCCTTCATCCCATCTGAGTTGCCAATAGATGAACGCTGTGAACATTCCTATAGCTCCGTGAGCAAAATTGAATATTCCGGAAGTCGTGTATGTGACGACAAGGCCCGCTGAAGCAATTGCGTATATAGACCCAATCGCTAACCCAACGACTGTGAACGTAATTAGTTCAGTCATTGATATTTATGAGATTACTCAGTTACGAATTTCTGAGAAACTCTGTTCTCATCTAACTGCGCGGCTTCTGACCATTCAGTCGTGAAGGAAGCTGCCCAGCTTTCATCACAGGCGAATGTCCCTGGTTCGTATGGGAATATTCTCTCATAAGTATCATCAACCAATTCAAGAACTAAACCACATGGTGGCGGCTCATTTACACCTGGATCACTGGGGACATGCAACCCTCCGCCGGTCCATTCACTAATGGCTGCAGCCTCGTCAAGGACACACTGGCGAGTCAGGTTTGAACCGCATGCTTTGGCTGCTGTCGCCCAGAGCATGAAAGCAGACGTTGTCTGCATGCCAAGCAGAGCCACTTCACCGCCTGCCGTTTCCATAATGTTGAGGTAATCGTCCACAGCCTTCACATAGTCACGTTCTTCAAATGGAACGAAGGAGCTTCGGACGAATGTATTGTTCATCACACCGTCGGAGTTGGCGTTCTTGCAGGCGTTCTCATAGAAGTTTGCATCGGTAGTGTAAATAGCCTGAAAGTTGTTTACTGCTGCGGTTGCGCGGAAAGCTTGATAGTTCGGCAAACACGCTCCGGTGAAGTAAACGTGCTTTGCTCCCGCATCTTTTAACGCTAGGACGAACGGGGTCCAGTCATCTTCACCGTTAATGTTGTATTCCAAATTCACATCAAATTCAAACCCGAGAGAAGGGTAACTAGCGAGAACCTTGTCTTTCGTTTCTATGGTCGCCCCGAAATTTCCAAACATTGTTGCCGAGGATTCCACACAATCTGGACAATTCTCTGCTACCCAATGCGCCATTGACAGTGGAATTCTGTCAGATGGGTTTGGGACAGGTTGGATCATCAATGGCCCATGAGCAGCTGCTGCAGATACTGTCCATGAAGGTATATGCGCAAGTTCACATTGGACACGTGATTCTTCCCCAAATCCATCAACAGCAAAACCTTCGCCGACCATCATGAACATGCGTGGGCAGGCATCTAACCAAACGGCTGAAACTTCAAAGAGCTTTGCATCGTAGAGTTCTACTTCTATCTGCCTGCCGTTTATTCCACCGAGAGAGTTGCACTTTTCGACGAATGCCTTAAGTGTGTCTGTTTGGGTGATATTTAATCCAAGCGCTCCCACGAAGCCTCTGTCATCTCCACCTCCGATGAGAATAGAATCGTCGGTCACTCCTTGAGCTGTGCTCCCTGAAACATCGCCGGGGTTGCATGGCCACGTGATATCTCCAAATGTTTCATATGCTGGTTCGGTTTCTTCTTCTTGCGTTTCTGGTTCGGTTTCTGGTTCGGTTTCGTTATCTCCAGCGGTTTCTTCTTCTTGCGTTTCTGGTTGTTCCGAAACCGTTTCCTCAGATTGACCGCTATCTTCAGAGCTGGTTGTTGATGATGCAGTCGAGTCAGTTGGCACCTCGTTAACAGTTCTATTACTGCCACCGCAGGCGCTCGAAATGAATGCTAAGCAAATCCAAGGTATTACTAATTTCAGCACTGTTCGCATGTGACCCCCAATATGCATTAATTATTGTCCGTACATTACACGGGTTTACGAATCGGGTCAGATTTGAACGGATGAATATTTCGTAAGTTAGTCTTTTGGGCGTCGACCTTCTAGAAACTCCTGGCGGGCCCTGTCGCCTTCTCCTGCAAGGTTAAGTTGGAAGGTAAACCCCTGCTCGTACCGATAGCTTCGACTAACATCTTGAGTGTCTATACCAATTGCTGACCGCTTTGCAGCTCGTATGGTGAGAGATGGTTTTAACGCAATACTGTCAGCTAACTCACGTGCGGTTGAGCTGAGATCTCCAGCATCGACTACTCGATAAACCGTTCCATAGTCGCGGAGTTCCTCTGCCGGTGCGGTTTCGCATGTGTATAGCATTTGTCTAGCACGTTGTCGTGGGACAAGGCGCTCCAGGTGTGTGAGCGCTCCTAAAGCACCGTTATCAACTTCTGGCAAGCCAAAGCGGGAACCAGAAGCTGCAACGATAATGTCAGCGCATCCCACTAGTCCAACACCAGTCCCTAAGCAATAGTCGTTCACTGCTGCAATGACTGGGACATCGCATTCATTAACCGAACGGAAAGCTTGATAGCATGCTTCATTGACTTCTAGGATGCCGTCGTGTCCGTCCATCCTTTGTAGCTCCTTGATATCTACACCTGCACAAAATCCGTTACCCGTGGCAGTGAGAATGAGAGCTGTGATGTCAGGGTTATGGCGGACAGAGTCACAAATCTTTGAGATCTCAAATGTATCGGGAATGTTGAGAGCGTTGACAGGCGGGTTATCCATGATTATTTCAAGAACGCCATTGTCATGGCTTACAGTTTGAATCGCCATATTATCTCCTTGCTATAACTGAACTTCCATGGCCGAACATGCCGTAATTGATTGATAACCCAACACTAGCTGAATTTACCTGTCTCTCGCCTGCCTCGCCCCGGAGTTGCCACGTTAGTTCACATACTTGCGCAATGGCTTGTGCTGGGATCGCTTCGCCAAATGCTCCAAGGCCTCCGGAGGGATTAACCGGAATTCGACCGCCAAGTGACGTGTCACCATTATGCAGAATCTCTCGAGCTTTACCTGATTCACATAATCCAATATGTTCATACCAATCCAGTTCATAAGCTGAACTGAGATCATAAACTTCGGCAAAGTCTAAATCTTCGGCTGTTATTCCAGCTTCCTTATACGCGTGTTGGGCTATCTGGTTTTTAAATGTGTGGGTAGGGTCTCCGCTCATTGCCCATGAGTCTGAGGAGAAATACGGCATATCAATGATGGCATTTGGGTAGGTAGGTCCAACTGTTGATATCCCCGATATGCGGACAGGACTATCTATACCTTTCTTTTTCGCGTAATCGAGGCTAGAGACGACAAGGGCAGCTCCACCGTCACTTGTCGTGCATATCTCTAAAAGTCGAAGTGGGTCAGCGACGACTGGTGATGAATTTACGTCGTCAATGGTAAATGTCTTCGAAAATCTCGCATTTGGGTTTTTCGAACCGTGTAAGGAGTTTTTGACTTTGACTGCAGCGAAATCATCTTGAGTATCACCGTGCATAGCCATTCTTCTTCTAGCGAATAATCCAAAATACGCAGGATTGGAAAGTCCCATTAGGCGAAAGCGGAGCCAGTCAACATCTGCTGGCCTATCTCCTGGGACTGGTGCAAACATACCTTTGGGAACCTGATCAGCTCCCACGACTAGTGCTACGTCACACACTCCGGACAATATCTGAGCACGCGCAATCGACAAGGCAGTTACACCCGAAGCGCAGGCAGCATAGCTAGAAGCTAATTGGCATCCTTGAAAACCAAGTGCATTTGCGAAGGTCGAACCTGACACCCAACCCGGGTACCCATTTCTTACTGTGTTTGCTCCAGAAACAAATTGGATTTCTTCCCATTCTACTCCAGCGTCATCAAGTGCTTCCTTAGCAGCGTGAACGCCAATGTCCACGAAGGATTTTCCCAGAAATTTTCCCCAAGGATGCATACCTGCACCAATGACCGCTATTTCACCGACACTCATTTTGCGCTCCCATTAATAGGATCCCATTTCCACACCATGTACTGATTCTGGTCATCTTCGTATAAAACATCCAATGTCAATTCGACTTCCATTCCGACATCCATATCCGCTACTTCTACTCCTGGCATCATCTGCCCGCAAATGACCATTTCTTCCTTTTCTAGATGAACTGCAGCGATAACAAAAGGCCGAAACGGTTCTTCAGTGATTATATAAGGGAGCGCTGGCGGATAATCTGCTGACGTATAGCTCCAGACCTTTCCAAATCGACTGAGGAGAATCTCTTCCCTATCGTCATCCTGAATACATGCAGGATCATTACCACCTAAGTTTTTTGGAAAATAGTAACTACCACTTGTCCGCCCTTTCCCACCGATGAGGGATGGTGCTGTCGGATCCATCGTGAACAGTCCTTCCACTGCCGGAATGCGATTCTTAACCATACGAGCATTCTAGGGTAAGTCGACACTGCTTTGTTGTGACTGAGGGTGATGTGGCTCTGTAAGATTGAAGGGTGGACGTAGAGACGTTGATTGTGACTGACCTTGATGGCACCCTATGGTATGACGGTGGAAAATGCCACCCTGAGTCCATGGCTGCAATCCAATACCTACGTGAATCAGGAATCCCTCTTTTAATTGCTACTGGACGCAGACTTCGAAGTGTGAGGGGCCCATTTCAGACCCTTGGTATAACGGAAGAAGCTATCCTATTAAATGGTTCTATAGGATACGATTTCAAGAAAAATGAAAATTTCTATAAACGTG
>CAJWET010000106.1 GCA_913031515.1 uncultured Acidimicrobiaceae bacterium
TTAACCTTATCAGGGTCGATTAGTTCAGAACCTACGAGTCTTCTGGGTCCTAGCCGGTCTTGATCGGTTCCGCGAATGCCGTCAGAGTAATCATTTGCATAATTAACTCCTACCTGGAGAGCTATGGAAACGATAAGAGCTAAAAGAAACCTGTAAAGAATGAAATCCGCTTCAACTGATGTGGTTCCTACAAGAACTGGAACGATCGCGGCTGGAATAGTTTTCGGCCGCGCACCCTCTACCCATAAGCGACTTTTCGTTATGGGCTTCATCGAGAACTTTAAGAAGAAACTCCTCCGAGAATGGCCTTCACTTCTAGAAACTCTTCCAATCCATGAGTTCCCCACTCTCTTCCATTTCCTGACTGCTTGTACCCACCAAATGGAGCATTGAAATCTGGGCCTGCACCATTGACATGCATGTTTCCGGTTCGGATTTGACGCGCTACCCCTACTGCACGTTCATGGCTTCCTGAGATGTACCCAGAGAGGCCATACACAGTGTCATTTGCGATAGCAATAGCATCTTGGTCATCTTCGTAGCCAATCAAAGTCAATACCGGGCCAAAGATCTCCTCTTGTGCTATCTGCATGTCGTTAGTGACATTCGCAAAAAGTGTCGGCCTAACGTAGAAACCCTTATCAAGCCCTTCCGGCCTTCCTAAGCCTCCGCAAACCAATTCTGCACCTTCGTCTATCCCAGCTTGAATTAGTCCCTGTATTTTATTCCACTGAACTTCTGAAACGACCGGGCCAATAGTGGTTCCATCACTCGTCGGATCACCAACTGTTACAGCTTCCATTGATGCTTGAGCGATTGCTTTAGCTTCTTCCATCTGAGAATTTGGAATGAGCATTCTTGTTCCGGCGTTACAAGATTGGCCAGAATTCATGCACATACCGAATGCGTCACGCCCTACCGCTTCTTGAAGATTTGCGTCATCAAGGATGATGTTCGCAGATTTCCCACCTAATTCTTGAGCAACCCGTTTAACTGTGGGTGCGGCATTTTTTGCTACTTCAATTCCAGCTCGTGTTGAACCTGTAAACGACATCATATCTATGCCCGGGTGCCCTGATAGATAGGCTCCGACAGTTGGTCCATCCCCGTTGACAAGGTTGAAAACACCAGCAGGGACCCCAGCTTCATCCATTATTTCTGCGAAAATAATTGCGTTTAAGGGAGCGATCTCTGATGGTTTGAGAACCATTGTGCAGCCAGCTGCCAAAGCAGGAGCGACTTTACAGGCGATCTGGTTGATTGGCCAGTTCCATGGGGTGATCATCCCCACAACCCCTACTGGTTCCTTAACGATGAGATTTCTCCCTTGTTGTTCTTCAAACTGGAAATCAGCCAACACCGCAGCGGTTGTTGCAAAGTGAAATAATCCGGTTCCAGCCTGAGCAGCTTTTGCTAAACCGTTCGGAGCTCCCATTTCTGACGTTATTGCGACAGCAAGATCTTCGGAACGAGCCCCAATAATCTCAGTTACCTTGTTCAGGAGTTCCAAGCGTTCCTCCACTGAAGTCTGAGAAAACGAGTGAAATGCCCCTTGAGCTGCGGCGACAGCTGCATCGACGTCACCATGTGTACCCAAACTGATAGTGCCTATCGTTTCTTCTGTGGCAGGATTTATGACGTCGATGGTCTCTCCCCCCGAGGGTTCAACCCATTCGCCATTAATGTAGAATTTTTCATTATTGCTCATCTCAACTCCATTGGTTAGCCTGAGCTACAGGTTACACGAGGTTTCAAATCTCCAAAAACCCAGACACTCGACAGGCGAAATATGAAAACTGGAGAGATGGGACAAGAACCTATATTTCAGCTATCGTGCCTTCATGGAAATTGCGGTCTGGCCAACGTTCAGAAGTAACAATGCTAGAGCTCTGATTGACTTTCTCTGTTCAGCTTTCGGATTTGAGGAAACTTTCGTTGTGCCTAGCGAGGATGGAAAGAAAATCGCGCACGCTCAGCTCAAATGGCCTCTTGGAGGAGGGGTAATGTTGGGTGATTCTGGTATGCATGATGTCGAACTCGGGCACGTTGGTTGTGCATCTGTCTACCTCATAACTGATCAACCTGATGCATTATTTGAGCGATCAACTACTGCCGGCGCAGAGGTCGTCCTTCCCCTCAGTGACCAAGAGGATTACGAATCACGAGGATTCTCTGTTAAAGACCCTGATGGAAACGTGTGGAGTTTTGGCACCTACTGTGGCGAGTAGGAAGAGTTCCTTACGCCGCTTTCTCTAATATGTGCACACCGCAAGCCGAACCTAGACCGATAACATGCGCAAGTCCGACTTTTGCTCCCACTATTTGACGATCGCCTGCTTCCCCTCGCAAGTGCGTCACAATTTCATGAATATTTGCTATTCCCGTGGCTGCAATCGGATGTCCTTTTGACTGTAGTCCTCCAGAGACGTTGACTGGCTTTGAACCGTCCCGCCATGGAGCTCCGGATTCGAAGAAGTCAACCGCTCCACCCTGTTCACAGAGCATCAGATTGTCGTAGTGGACAAGTTCAGCGGTGGCGAAACAGTCATGCAATTCAACGAGGTCAAGATCTTCTGGACCAATTCCTGCTTGCTCGTATGCCTGCGTAGCAGCATTTCGCGTAAGGGTGTTTACATCTGGCAGCACTTGGCAGCCTTCAGCCCAAGGATCAGAGGTCAAAACTGAAGCTGAGATTTTCACAGCTCTTTTTCTTACAGATGCAGGCAACGACTTTAACTTCGAATCATTGACGACGATCATTGCTGCAGCTCCATCGCAGTTCCCAGAACACATTGGTCGAGTATTAGGGTAGGCGATCATCACATCGTTCATAATTTCATCCAAAGTGAACCGCTTCTGGTAGGCAGCGAGAGGATTCAAGGTTGAATGTGCATGATTTTTTTCTGAGATTTTTGCAAATAATTCAAAGCTCGTGCCTCCGTATTTATGGCCGTATTCCATTCCGATTTGTGCAAATACTCCCGGCATGATGTTGGTTCCTATTCGTCCTTCAGTGGAACCAATCGCCCCGAATCGACCGCTTGGTTCCCATGTTTCAGATTTCGGCTTTGGTCCTTTCTGACCAAGAAGTCCAGCGCCGGCAAGTTTTTCAACCCCTACCGCCATACCTACGTCGGTTTCTCCTGCCTTAACGGCCATTATGGCCACACGAAGAGCTGTAGCTCCAGTGGCGCAAGCATTTGAGACATTAAAAACTGGTATGCCTGTCTGCCCAATTTGTTTTTGTAATTGTTGACCGATTCCCGCTCCAGCGTTCATCAAGTTACCGACTCCTATGACGCCAATGTCTGACATCGTCATTTCTGCATCATGGAGAGCGGCAACGCTCGCTTCAGACGCTAGGTCAACGACATCCCTTTCTGGGTGTTTTCCAAATTTCGTCATGTTGGAACCAATTATCCAAATGTCTTCCGATCCCATTACTTGCTCCTTTGCTTATGTATGTATTTACTCATTTCGTTGGTGCAAATCCGAAAGCTATTGCTTCCGTTCCTCCACTGTCTTCCCCCATGGAATAAGTCGTTAATTCAACTTTCATTCCAAGTTGTACTGCTTCTGGACTAGCCTCAACGCCCGTAAGGGTGCACCGAACAGGGGTACCATCGCAATCTACTATTGCCGAAACATACGGCATCGGGCCCATCTCGACAATCGTAAAACTCGTTATCTCTCCGATCGTAGCAACTTTGACATTTGTAAATTCATTGCCAAAACAGCTTGCGCAGGCATTCCGTCGATCGAAGAACCTCGCTTGACAGTTCTGGCATTCATTCGCACGAAGGTACGGTTCCTCTCCCAACACTAGATAGTCAACAAAAGGCACTTGCTCCATAGACCCAGTTACATCCGATTCCGCCATTAAAACTCCATTAATTTACATTTGAGCTTAGCGCATTTTTACACCAGCGCATCAAGTGGTCCAACGGCCTCGGTGGACTACGTCATCTAGCTTCTTTTGTTTACGCTTTGTCGACGTACTCTTTCTTTGTTCACTGGATGCTACTCCTAAAGCAATTGCTCCAACAGATTTAAAGGTCTCGGGAACACCGAATCTGTTTTTCACATTATCTTCGTGTCCGAAAAGCCCAAAGAATAATGCGCCAAGTCCACTTGCTTCAGCTCCCAGCAAAATAGTCATCGCTGCCATCCCTCCATCTACCCACCAATAAGGAGTTCCCCATGCTGAAATACCACTACCGAGTCCGCTTTCTCTTTTGTCTTCTTCCTCATATCGAAGAGCGTATTTTTGTGGATCTACCCATACGAGTATCAGCACTGGAGCATTAAACAAGTTGGGCCAGGGGAATCCACTTTTAGTCGATTCTTCAAATGTAGTTTCCCAGTAGTCTTTAACTTGCTCATTTTCTAGAACTAAAAATTCAATTGCGTGGGTATTTCCTGCCCGCGGGGCAAGTCGGGCTGAACGCAGCAGGTCATCAACTAGTGCTCCACTGATATCGACATCGGTAAAGCTTCGGGTCATTCTTCGCCCTCGTACAAGTTGGGTGAAGTCCTTGAAAAGATTGTTCTGACTAGTTTCCAAGTTTCTCTAAACGCTCGGCCATCGCCCAGGCAAGTGCGATTAACGTGTCACCATTTTCAACCTGTAATACTTTGAAAAGCTCTTGAACATCTTGACTCGTTTTCTCTTCTTTTAGGCTTTCGTAGTCAAAAATACATGGGGTAGAGCCATCGCCCAAAGCAACGAATGTTCGGTCATCATAAGCGAGACTAGAAATACCTAAACGCTTGGCAAACCTTCTACCCCATGCTCTCTCCTCACCAGAAACCTTTTGTCCTGGCCTTGGGAGTTCTTCTTCTAAGTCACGAAATACTTCAAATGCTCCGGGGTTGGTTAGTTGGGTCCCGAAAACCACATCTTCATCAGGGAATGCCATCAGCGCCCTGTGATAAATCTCAGACATAAGGGAGCGAAGAGTTGCACCCCTACGATTGTTTCGCTCTACTGCAGCTAAGCCCATAACAACTGCTGGTGTACCGCCAATTCTTTCCAAGGTATAGAAGATATAGCCACGTAATTTTTCGTTTTCACGCGCCGTCGTGAGGAGTACCCACTCTTCAGCCTGCTTTGATAGCAAGCCCATAGAAAAGGCGCAGGGAGACTCAGCGGCCATTATCTCTAGTTCTCCAAGCTCAGCATCTGTGACTGCTGTACAATCCTTTGTTTCAACTTCGAATGCCATATCACTCCGCAAGGACACTTTGCTATAAGACCCCAGTTACTATTTCAGCCGGAATTATGTTTTTATGCAACTTCACAACTATTGAATTGATTCAGCGCCAAGAAGGACACGTATTTCCCCAAGTAGGCCGGAATGAGGTTCTACACGAAATTCAGGACCTAACCAGATTTTCTTATCTCCAAGGTGAAGGTAGACATCACAGCCCCCATCATGGTCTTTGATTAGCGACGATAACTGTTCGAGGTGCTTTCCGGTTATTCCTGTTGATGGAACACGTATTTCCAGCGAGGTTAAAGCCGCGTTCGTGTCTGTGTCGAGTTGATCAATCTCCAAGCAGATTAATTTTGCATTGTCATCACGTTTGTCAACTCTTGCAGTAATTAATACAGGTTCGTCTTCAATGATTTTATGGCCTATTTCCGCCATAACTTTAGTGAAAACAATGACTTCCGTCGTCCCTTCAAGATCCTCTAGCGTGAAACTGGCCATTAGATCACCACGGCGAGTCCATTTCTTTTGAAGGTCAGTTACTACTCCACCGGCAATAACAATCTTCCCTTCTTCAGCGTTATCTCCAGATGTAGCAGTAAAGTTGCATTTCCGCCGGAGAACCTGTTCATATCCACTTAAGGGGTGGTCGGAGATATAC
>CAJWET010000107.1 GCA_913031515.1 uncultured Acidimicrobiaceae bacterium
TTCGGGAAGGTGGACGATTTGGAGACTATCACATGGGAAAAAATTAACAAGGTAACCGCTTTGAAGCGGGCCGTTAAATAAGGATTTTTATTATGAATACTCTTACCGAAGAAACCCTTGATTATAAAGTAGCCGACATCACGTTGGCCGAATTCGGCCGAAAGGAAATTGCCATTGCCGAGCACGAGATGCCGGGTCTCATGGCAACTCGCGAGAAGTACGGCCCGTCCAAACCTCTCGCGGGCGTCAAGGTTATGGGCTCGTTGCACATGACCATTCAGACTGCCGTACTCATCGAGACTCTCGTCGAGCTTGGCGCGGACGTGCGTTGGTGTTCCTGCAACATCTTTTCCACTCAGGACCATGCGGCAGCAGCGGTTGCCGTGGGTTGCCCAGAGAGGGGCGGGACGGTTGACGAGCCGAGAGGTGTTCCGGTCTTTGCTTGGAAGGGAGAGACGCTTTCAGAATATTGGTGGTGTACCAATGAGGCGCTAGTCTGGCCTGATGGCCGGGGACCAGACCTTATTGTCGACGATGGTGGCGATGCCACAATGATGGTCCATAAGGGGCTTGAATACCTCAAAGCCGGAGATATCCCTCTTCCAGAGGCTGAAGATTCAGAAGAGTGGGGTGTATTCCTTAACCGACTTCGAACGATTCAAGAAGAAGAAATTTTTGACTGGAATGTTATTGCTTCAGGAATTGGTGGGGTTTCTGAAGAGACGACAACAGGCGTGCATCGCCTCTATCAAATGCAAGAAGAAGCCACGCTGCTTTTCCCAGCTATTAACGTGAATGACTCTGTGACAAAATCTAAGTTCGATAATCTATATGGTTGCCGCCACTCGCTCGTGGACGGTATCAATAGAGCCACAGACACAATGATCGGTGGAAAGGTCGCATGCGTTTTAGGGTATGGAGATGTAGGAAAGGGATGTGCGGCTTCACTTTCAGGGCAGGGAGCGCGTGTTGTTATTACTGAAATTGATCCAATCTGTGCTCTTCAGGCGGCGATGGAAGGATACCAAGTAGTTCGACTGGAAGATGTTATGGAGACCGCTGATATTTTCGTTACTGCTACTGGAAACAAGGGGATTATCTCTGCCGACCACATGGCGCGTATGAAACATCAGGCCATTGTGGGGAATATCGGCCACTTTGACAACGAAATAGATATGGCCGGACTCCAGGAGATGTCGGATGTCCGACGAGTCAATATAAAACCTCAAGTTGACGAGTATGTTTTCCCAGACGGGCACTCAGTCATTGTTTTGTCTGAAGGAAGATTGCTTAATCTAGGAAATGCGACAGGCCACCCTAGTTTTGTTATGAGTTGTAGCTTCACTAATCAGGTTATGGCCCAAATCGACCTTCATGAGAATGCCGAGAGTTACAGTAGTGAGGTCATCACAATGCCTAAATCGCTTGATGAAAAAGTAGCCAGACTCCATTTAGAGGCCCTTGGGGTGCGTTTGTCAGAACTCACACAGGAACAAGCAGATTATCTAGGAGTACCTAAGGAAGGGCCTTTTAAACCAGACCATTACAGGTACTAAAGTTCACCATACTTACTCAATCAATTTTCGTCAGAGAGTCAATCGTTAACTTATGCATAGGAAGATAGGATTAGCAATCTAATGAGTTTAAATCCTCTTAAAAAAGTCCTCCGTTCCGGTGAAGGGAAAAAATTAAAGGCTTTGGAAGCTTTTGTTCCTGATATCGGCGAACTTGAGCCTGATATGAAAGCTTTAAGTGACGTTGAACTTCAAGCTAAGACGGCAGAATTTAAACAGCGAATCGAGCGCGGTGAAAGTATAAACGAGCTTCTTATAGAATCATTTGCTGTTGTTCGTGAAGCCGCATGGCGTGTAATTGGCCAAAGGCATTTTGATGTGCAACTTGTAGGTGGTGCTGCTTTGCATTTTGGATGGGTAGCAGAAATGCGAACAGGAGAAGGGAAGACTTTAACATCAACACTGCCAATATATCTCAACGCATTAGCTGGAAAGGGGGTTCATGTCGTAACAGTAAATGACTATTTGGCAGCTCGTGACTCAGAGTGGATGGGTGAAATATATCAATGGTTGGGTCTTGAAGTGGGCCTAATAGTTCCAGGGAATCGAGATAGCTCATACAAAACATCCCAATACAACGCAGATGTAACTTATGGTACAAACAATGAATTGGGGTTTGACTACCTTCGAGACAACATGGCTATGGAACTTTCAAAGAAGGTTCAAAGAGGGCACAACTACTGCATAGTTGATGAGATAGATAGCATCCTCATTGATGAAGCACGAACCCCTCTGATTATTAGTGGGAAGCTTGCAGACGCTGCGAAGACTTATTATCAATTCGCTTCAATAGTTCAAGGTCTGAAACGCGATCATCATTATGAAGTGGATGAAGAGAAAAGAACAGTTGCGCCTACAGAAGAAGGGGTGCACGCCGTGGAACAAGCGTTGAGTATCGAGAATCTTTACGACGCTGTGTCTGCAGATTTCGTTCACCAGTTCCAAGTGGCTCTAAAAGCGAAAGAATTGTTTCATAGGGATAAGGAATACATTCTCTCGAATGGAGAAGTCAAGATCGTAGATGAATTCACTGGGCGTATCCTTGATGGCCGACGTTGGAGCGATGGACTCCATCAGGCAGTTGAAGCTAAAGAAGGAGTAAATATCAAGGAGGAGAACCAGACTTTAGCGACGATAACCCTTCAAAACTATTTCAGACTTTATGAGAAGCTTGCTGGAATGACTGGGACAGCTGAAACGGAAGCTGCGGAATTTTATAATACTTATGGGCTTCATGTTGTTCCTATCCCAACCAACGAGCCAATAGTTCGAGATGATGCCGTGGATTTTATCTATCGGTCTGAACGGGGGAAATACGACGCTGTTGTCGAAGACATTGTCGAACGTAATCAGAAAGGCCAGCCTGTTCTGGTTGGTACGATTTCTGTAGAGAAATCGGAACTTGTATCTGACCTGCTCGACAAGCGAGGAATTAGACACTCTGTCCTTAATGCCAAACTCCATGCTCGAGAAGCAGATGTAGTTGCTCAGGCAGGGAGAATAGGATCTGTCACGGTAGCTACCAACATGGCGGGTAGAGGAGTTGACATAGTACTCGGGGGGAATCCAGAAGGTCTCGCTGAGCGCGATGTAATAGCTGAAGGTTTCACGATGGAAGAGGAAGAAGGGTCGGAGAAATACGAACAGCTTTTGAAAAAGTATGAATCCATTTGTCAGGGGGAAGGTGAAGAGGTAAAAGCAGTCGGTGGATTATATGTCTTGGGGACCGAACGCCACGATAGTCGTCGGATAGATAACCAGTTGCGAGGACGTTCGGGGCGGCAAGGCGATCCGGGTGAGTCACGTTTTTATCTTTCTTTAGAGGATGAACTTATGAGGTTATTTGCCACTGGGGCGATGGAATGGGTTATGAAAAAAGCATTGCCTGATGATGTACCTATCGGTGACAAAATGGTTACTAAAGCAATAGAGCGGGCCCAGAGTACGGTTGAGCAACGTAACGCAGAAACTCGGAAAAATGTCCTTAAGTACGATGAAGTGATGAATGAACAACGGCGAGTTGTCTACGCAAGACGGAATGAAATATTGAATGGAGGAGATTTAACGGATGAAACAACTGAGTTTTTAGCATTAGAAGTTGACGAAGTAATTTCAACCCACTGCTCTTCGGAGCACTCCGAAGAATGGGATCTTGATGGTCTTATAACAGGTTTAGGTCATCTTTGGCCTAATGAATTCAGCAGGTCTTCATTCCAAGCATTTAATGACTCGAACGCCATCTACGAAACAGCTATGGAGGAAGTGATCTCTTTTTGCGAACAACGAGAAAATGAGATTGGCGCAGACGTCATGAGACAGGTAGAAGGACAAATCATGCTGCGTATTCTCGACCAACGTTGGCGGGAGCATCTCTATGCAATGGATTACCTTAAAGAAGGGATTCATTTGAGAGCAATGGGTCAGAAAGACCCTCTTATTGAATGGCAACGTGAAGGTTTCGAAATGTTCGGGGCAATGATGGGTTCGGTTGGTAAAGACTTCGTCAAATACATCACTCACATACAGGTAGATACCGAACCAAAATCTGAGCAGAATCGCTCTCTTGATAATCAGGCAAGTGACGTTTCCTATTCAGGGACTGATGAGATAGCAGCAGGGGCGATTGCTACTTTGGCCCAACAAAAAACATCAGCCGACCAGGCGGAGCCGCCGGCAAAATCGGTTGAAGAAAACGTTTCTAGTAAACAAGCGACCATTGTGAAAAGTGAATTTGAGAAAACAGGCCGGAATGAACCATGCCCGTGTGGTTCAGGGAAAAAATTTAAACAGTGCCACGGGAAGTAATCCCACTACTATTAGTTCTAACAAGGTAGTCCCGTAAAGTCGTATTATTCTATGTCTGAAGCAAATAGTGAACCGCATGTCCTCCGCCAACGATTGGAGGAAGCTGAACTGTATCTCAAGATGGAAGAGTTGTGTGATCGTAAGGTAGAACTTGAAGACATTGTTGCTCAGCCTGATCTGTGGGATGATGCAGAAAGAGCAAAAAAAGTAAGTCAAGAACTCTCGGAAATTACTGAAGATATTAACCTCCACGGCCAGTTGACTGCTCAATTAGAGGAAGCAGAAGCTTTCCTAGAGCTCCTTGAAGAAGACCCCGATCCCAGTCTTAAGGATGAAGCAGACTTCCTACTTGTGGCGGTAACGACAGCTTTAGATGAATTGGAGTTACGATCGCTTTTTACCGGAGAGTATGACGAAAGTGATGCGGTATGCCACATTCAGTCTGGCGAAGGGGGAACTGAAGCACAAGATTGGGCTGAAATGTTATTTCGGATGTACCAAAGGTGGTCGGAACAGCAATCCTTCGCTTTGGAAACAACTTCAGTTTCGGAAGGGACTGAGGCAGGTATTTCTTCAGTGGAGTTTATTATCCGAGGGCGACGGGCCTATGGGAAGCTCCAATCAGAGCATGGAGTCCACCGTCTTGTTCGTATCTCACCATTTAATAAACAAGCTAATCGGCACACTTCGTTTGCCTCAATGCATGTTGTTCCTTTCTTTGAAGAGGTTTCTGACCAAGTAAACATCGATGAGACCGAACTTCGAGTTGATACGTATCGCTCCTCGGGGGCAGGTGGCCAGCACGTTAATGTCACAGACTCCGCAGTTCGTATCACGCACATTCCTTCAGGCATAGTGGTTTCTTGCCAGAATGAACGAAGTCAACACCAGAATAAAGAGAGATGCATGCAGATGTTGGCAGCCCGGTTGCTTGACCTTCAACGAAAGCAACGCGAACAAGATCTTGCAAATATTAGTGGTGAAAACCAAAACGTTGGTTTCGGAAGTCAAATACGTTCTTATGTGATGCAGCCGTATCAGATGGTCAAGGACCTCCGAAGCAATCATGAAGTAGGCGCAGTTGATTCGGTCCTAGATGGGGGGATAGACGGATTTATCGAAGCATACCTTCGGTGGTTGCGTTCAGGAAGTCCAGATCTTTAAGTATTAAACTGTGCCGCTTTTAGAATTGATATGGGGTGGTGCTACCCTTGACAAATAGAAGCGGCCTAAATTCAAAGAATATGATCAAACTCGAATCAGTTACAAAGGTTTACAAGGGAGAAGTTCTTGCTCTTCATGAGGCTTCTTGCGATATACAAAAAGGAGAGTTTGTCTTTCTTGTGGGGCAGTCCGGATCAGGGAAATCAACTTTTCTTCGCTTGTTGAACAAAGAAGAAGAACCTGATAATGGGAAAATCTTTGTGGCGGGGAAAGACATTGCTCGCTTACGCCGTTGGAGAGTTCCACAAATGCGTCGTCAGATTGGGA
>CAJWET010000108.1 GCA_913031515.1 uncultured Acidimicrobiaceae bacterium
GATAGGTGCCTTCTTAGACGTTCATCAGGGGTGTGTCTTGTGGAAGCCCTTTGTCTTCAGTCACGGAGGATGCTCTTCATTGAATTCTATGGGTGATCATCTAGCTATAAAACCTGTCGGAACACATGTTTCCAAGTGGGGTGAAGGTCCGCGTTTCTGGAACAACTCGCTACTGTACGTGGATATTGAAGGTCACTCCATCATTCGCCTTTGTCCCGATTCACAAAAAGAGGATGTATGGGACGTTGGTGAACGAATCGGTGCAGTTACGCCAACACACGATGGAAATTTGTTATGTGCTGGAGATTCAGGAATATTCAGCTTCCGGCTACAGAGTGGTGAGAAAAAGGTTCTTGCCGATCCTGAATCTGCAAAAAGACCAGAGAATCGATTTAATGACGGCATGTGTGACCCTTCAGGGCGTTTTTGGGCTGGCACGATCAGTACCACAAAGCAGGTGGGCAATGCATCACTTTATATGTTCGATCGTGAGGGTCAGTTGCATAAAAAGATTCCTCATGTGACTAACTCGAATGGAATCTGTTGGAGCGAGGATGCGTCTTTGATGTATTACATAGATACTCCAACGAAGAAGGTTGTGGCATATCCGTTTGAGAACGAAACAGGAAATCTAGGCTTCTCTGAAATGGAGAATGCCCAAAGAGAACTGGGAAAACAGGTTCGTGACCTTCTGCAAACACACGGTTATCCCAGCGTCGCAGCGGTTGGGTATGAAGCTCCTGGTGTCGTAGTTTCGTACACAGCTGATCCTGGCATAAAGAACGGAAGTAAATTTATTCAGCAAGGTCTCCAAATAGCAGGAGGGGTTCCGCTCCAATGTGGCGAACCTGAAGACTTCTCAACGTTTAGAATTGGCTTATTCGGTTTAGAAAAACTTACGAATATAGATCGGACCGTCGATTCGTTGGCCGAAGCAATTCAAGCAATTGGGTGAGCTTTACAACGTGAAGAAATCTGCCCGAGCCCGTCTCGAGTCATCGTAGACCGGTTCATTATAATCACATCGGTATTTGCGGTGGTTCGAATCCCGCCCGGACGTAGACCGGATCAGATTTCCCATATTGAAGTAGTTCTCGTGTTCGAAATGGGCGGCGAGTGATTCCCTGTTATCCCAGATCTCTACAACCTCTATACGTTCTTTTCGGCATGGATCAGCAGAGAAAACATACATTTGGCAACCAGGTTCCTCATCACGGGTCGCGAGTTGGAAGGGGATGGAGGACGAAAGTAAATCCGCTCTTTCCGTAGGTTCATGGAGATCTATGTATCCTGCGATAATGATTGCCTCATCAGGTGATTGGGTTTCGCAAGTAAAGAAATCTGCACGTGCCTTTGGGGTTTCGTCATAGACAGGTTCTTCGGCTGTCACTCTCCATTTTTGACTTTCCGCATTCGCAAGGCCGATTTCTCCAAACATTGAGCCCATTTTGTAATAATTTTGATGATCGAAATGATCCGCAAGGGCATCACGGTTTTCCCACAATTCAAAAACGACAACGCGATCATTCGAACAAGGGTCCGGCGAAAATACATACGCTCGACAACCAGCCTCGTCATCACGTGTGGCTTGTTGAAGCGGTGCGGCTTTTTCAATGGATTCACTTCTATTAGAAGGATCTGCCAAGGTAAATGTTGCTGTAATGATGATCATTTTCGTCTCTCTCAATTTGTTGCATCAGTAACGCTAGCACTTTAGCGATTCTGGCAAAAATACTCACCGTGAAGGAGGGCGACTAGCCTAAAGACATGGATCGACACCAGCGGTTAGCGTTCCTCATGGTGACACTTACCTTGGCTCTAGGAGTTGTGTTAGCTCTTGCCCTTTGTGATGGCAGCGCAAAGATCGGGCCGGTTCCCACTATTGTGTTGTGTTTAGCAGTTGCCTTCGGAATAAATTGGCTGGCATTTATCCCTTCTTACCTCCATCGAACAGAACACTATTTCGACCTAATCGGTTCTGTAACTCATACCACTCTTGTTGTAGTGGCGTTGGCAGGAAGTTCTGACATTGATTTACGCTCCATTTTTGTTGCTGCAATGGTTGGGATTTGGGCTCTCCGGTTGGGCTCTTTTCTTTTTTTTCGCGCCCGAAAAACTGGTGGAGATGGGAGATTCGATACCATCAAACACCACCCTGGAACATTTTTTTCATGGTGGTCCCTACAAGCTCTATGGGTTTTTATGACGGGAAGTTGTGCCTTGGTAATTATCACCAGCACGGAACGACAGGCATTCGGGTGGATCGCAGCGGTAGGAGCAGCTATGTGGCTAATCGGATTCATTGCAGAGGTTGCAGCTGATCTCCAGAAGTCGCGTTTTCGATCTGACCCAGCGAACTCCGCTACCTTCATCCGGTCAGGGTTATGGGCATGGTCCCGTCATCCAAACTATTTCGGTGAGATACTTCTCTGGATGGGAATTGCGATTATGTCCATACCGCTCCTGTCGGGGTGGAGATGGACCGCATTGATCTCACCGGTTTTTGTTTTTGTTCTGCTGACACGTATGAGTGGAATCCCTATCCTTGAGCGCAGAGGTAAGGAACGCTGGGGTGACGACGAAACATACCAAGAGTATCTTCGAAGTACCCCAATTCTCCTTATGCGGAAACCAAACGCTAAGATGAAGAACTTCTAGATCCATAGGTAGGAAACGATGAAATTTGGTTTAGCTTTTGCAAGTAGTGCCGGAACTGAAAGCGATACAGCTTTAGAAATCTGCCAGGTGGCAGAAAAGGTGGGCTTTGAATCGGTGTGGGGTGGTGAACACGTTATCTTCCCTTCATCAATTGAATCGAAATACCCATATACAAGCGATGGAAAAGTACCGGCAACAAAAGACACACTGATCCATGACCCATTAATTTGGCTCGCATACGTTGCTGCAATTGCCCCCACGCTCCGGCTCGGAACCTGTATTTTGATCCTGCCACAACGGAACCCGCTGGTCTTAGCAAAAGAAATCTCCTCACTTGATTACCTTTCCGATGGGAGAGTGGAGCTAGGTATCGGAGTCGGATGGCTAAAAGAAGAATTCGAAGCCCTCGGTATCCCTTGGGATCGGAGAGGGGCCCGTACAGATGAGTATGTTCATGCCCTACGAGCGCTTTGGGGAGGAACAGATGTTGAATTTCATGGAGAATTCGTCGACTTTGAACCCGTTACATGCACACCCCGACCTGTGCAGAGTCGTATCCCTATTCTTGTCGGTGGAGATACGCCAGTTGCAGTTCGGAGAGCAGCAAAACTAGCTGATGGGTACTATCCAGGTACCGGAGATTTCAATGAATTGCGAAAACTAATTCAAGATGTGCGCCAATCCGCTGAGGATTTTGATCGTGACCCATCAGAAATTGAAATCCATGCTCACTATGCGGCACTCCCTGGACAAGACCACGCTGAAGGAGTTGAACGAATGCGTAGTGCGGGAGTCGGAAGACTTATGGTCCCAGCGTTCTTCTTCTCCGGCCCTGGTGGGTTCGAACGTTTGGAACAGTTTGGCCAAGAGGTTATCAAGGTAGGAAAAGAATAATCCCGCCACGATATATCAGTCGATCTGGTTTCTCGCTTCCATATCAGAAAGCATCAAAGATGCATGTTCTTCCAAGCTGAAATCTCTAACAGACTTTTTCATCCGCTTTGCGCGGATGAGAACTTCGTCAGAATATGTGTAGCATCGGCCAATCGGCCCATCGGTATGTTCGATTCCCATATCAAGATTGTCAAGGTTGATCCCATGCCCAGTGGAAATATGGGTCATTCTCCGCAAAGCAATCGCAGCTTCAGCGGTAGGAGGATCAAGGTTCTCTCTAGCCCAAGTGATGAACTTTCCTAGTAGCGAAATCCCTTGCCAATCTTTGGGGGAGACAATAACGCCCTCTCGGATCGTCCAGGAAAGAAGTAGCTCAGCATCTTTCCAGAGGATGAGGTCCTGTTCTCCATCCGATGGGTCGGTGACCATCAGGTCATACTGACGTTCTCGATGTTCTTGAACAGTGAAGGAGATCGCCAAGCCAGCCAGGTCGAACAGATGGGTGCAGTTGCTAGTGGGAGCGGCGTAGTCTCCGATAGCGGTTGAGTCTGGAGAAAGAGGGCTTCCGACAATCTTCTGTAACGGTAAATTAGCTTCAGAGCATGTAGACCAAGGGGCCCGAAGTATTGATCCAGAGACAGCAAGGATCTTTTCCTTATCATGGATCAAGTCGATTCGGAAGTGATGGAAGTCGTCTTCAAGCTCCCCAATAGTCCTATCTTCAGTATCTTTGATTAAGCGGATACGTCTCCGGCATATCCCTTCCCCAAAATCGTCGAAGTTATAAGGGGGAATGACCGTCAGCCTATCAAACAGTTCTTTTCCAATTTCAGAAGGAGGGACAACCTGTAATTTTTTTTTCACCGTATTCATCCAACCTTCAACCAAACTCTTTACGAGGCGCCTAGACGGGAGAGAATATCCTGATAGTCCTTGTATCGTGCTACAACGGTGCGCATAGAGTCCACATTGAAGACTTGTAGAATCCGACTTATTGAATTTTTGACTGTTGAGTCTGAAATCCCAAGAGTTTCCGCTACGGACTTCCGATCATCGTGCGTCGCATATGCTGCAACAATTTCCAATTGGCGTTCAGTCAATGAACCGAACGACTCCATAGTTTGTAGATCCTGATCTGGAAGCTGCGATTTTGCTACACGTACACTAAAACTGTCGTAGGGACGAACACCATCGGCCACTTTCGCAATCGTTTTAAGAAGATTCTCCGTCGGTTCGACTTTAGATTCGATAGCAAAAATATTCTTCCCAACAAGGCCTCTCGCTTCTCCCAACAACGCAGCTTTGTTTACATCAGCTCCCGTATACATGATAAATTTTGATAAAGATTCAGCTTCCCAAGCAGCTTCGGCAAGGCTGAATCCACCCGTTCTCTCGTTCCCAAAATCAAGATCACAAACAACTATGTCAGGTTTTTCTGAAACTATTGCTGAAAGGGCCTCAGACGTATCAGAACAACTAGAAATTACACTGTCCTCGCTAAGGTGTTTTCTTAATAGTCCTTCAATGCCAGCGACAGTAATCGCATGGTCATCAACAACAAGAACCTGCAATTCAGTCTTCGGATCTGCCATTATGAATCTTTTCTACCCATCTCGGTTGCGAAATACCTAGACACTATTGTAGTCCCTAAAGTGGTCCGGAATCCTGCGAGTCCTATCCGCACCGACTGTTGTCTGTTTTCGTAGGACTTGGTCGAAGAAGTTAAATACTGGCACGCATCACTAATCCGCCTCCGCTGCCATTCTCAAGAGAAAAAGACCCACCAATGCGTTGCATGCGCTTCTCCATATTCCGGGTTCCTGATGATCTCAATGCGACATCGTCCATACCTCTCCCGTTGTCTTCAACGGTGATTAGAAGCCCACCCAGTGCAGGCCCGACAGCAACGCGTAAAGTGGCTGTAGTGCCTTTGGAGTGTTTTATAGCGTTTGATACCCCTTCCTTGCAGACATAAAAAAGTTCATTCTGTACTTCATTCTCTACGATATCGAGTTGCACATCAGGGTCGATAGTCACAATCGTAGTGAAGCCTTCGGTAGAGTATGCGTCTCCAAGCGAGAGAAGCCGAACCGATAATGAAGCCGTACGTTGCTGTTCTTGGGTAAGAAGGGCCCGAAGGTCTTTCTGGACTTTTTGGAGAGCTAGTTGAAGGTTCCATGACTCGGAGAGTAACTGGTCTTTATCTAAGCTGGGATTAAGTTTCGATGCCAGATTCATTGTTAGGATGTGTAGATCCTGAAGGACGTTGTC
>CAJWET010000109.1 GCA_913031515.1 uncultured Acidimicrobiaceae bacterium
TCGATACCGGCCTTTCCAATTTCATCGTTAGACAGATACGTTTTTTCTGCATTCTGAACTTGTCCAATTTCGTTTTCACTTAAACTTCCGACGTATCCGAGCAGATGTGCCGCCAAGGTGCCGTAAGGGTAGTCTCGAACCGTGATGACCGTTGTTCCTACCCCGGGCCACTTATATGAGAACTCTGCGAGGTAGACCTGAAGCTCCTTTGAGATGTCTCGAACGACTGGCACTTTGGCAAAAGGACCATACCTCTCAGACCTATACGCTGCCTCAATTTGTGCTACTTTTGTAAGCTGTCCGGCGAGGCTTATCTCTCGAGCTAAGTCAAAAAAGAGGTCACCCAAATCTGTTGACTTCACCGTGGACATTTCTTCCTTGTCGATAGTAACTACTATCGATTGGCGATTATCGACAAGAATCCTGCCATTAACATCTAGGATCCTCCCCCGTGGCGCACGCTCAATAATTGTTTCCGTTGTGTTGTCTTCCACGCGTTCGATGAACTCTGTTTCATGCAAAATTTGAAGATACCATAATCGTGCGACAAGCGGTATGAACAATGAAATAGCGACCGCACCTAGTATGCCTAGACGTAGCCGCCTAGAGCGGTCAAGGGGTCTTCGTCTATTCATAGACTCGCAACCACAAAGTCATTATTACCTTAATCTCCGATCAAACCCTGAACTAAACAAACGGGTTGCATCGAAAGCCCATGCCATCATGTAATGGATAGGGACCATTAGAAGACCCGTATACAAACTTGCGACAACCAGAATTTTTCCGAAACTCCTATTGTATAAATTTGGTTCCGCAATGAGTTCCCCAAATGTAACAAACAAAAGGAGCCCTATAGTCACTGCCACAACTGAAATTGTGATCCGAATAATCCATTCGGCCTCATCAGACAAAAAGGTCGCTATCTGTCCCAAAAGATAGCCCACAATTGCATAAGTTAAAGCATTAAGTCCCAGTGGAGTAGCTAAGTACAGGTCATAAAAAAGGCCACTTGAGAATCCGACTACAGCGCCCCCTATTGGGCCCCCATACCATCCAGCTGCAATAGCTGCGGCAAGAAGCAACTCTGGCATCACACCGAAGAACCGCAGCGATGAAAAGAGCTCAAGTTGCAGCACGAGGAGAACAAGAATGGCAATGCCGTTTTTTATTGCCGCTACAACCATGTCACTTAGTCCATTCCTGGAGGTTGATAAAGGATGACTGTGACGAAGTCGAGATTATTCATCTCTCCTGTGGGTTCAACTAAAAGTTCCTTTTCGAGATTTACTTCGTCAGGGATCACTTCGACTACTGACCCAACTGCAAAACCTTCAGGGTATGGGCTCCGGTCCAATCCGCTCGTAACCAGTATGCTTCCTACCTCTACTGCAGCTGATATCGGTATCCCGTCAACAACCCGCATTGGCTGATCAACTCCGTTTCCGGTGAGGATCCCGATTTCCTTGGTTCCTATTGCGAGAACTCCAATATTGACAGTCGGGTCAGTCACCAATCGAACACGAGAATCGCGAAGTCCTGGATTCTCGATTCGGCCAATTAAGCCCCCTGTTGAAATTACTGGCATTCCTTCTCTGATTCCGCTTTGTGTCCCTTTATTTATTTCGAGCACGTAGGGGTCGAAATTCGAAACTGACCCAGCGGTTACTTCTGCAACAACTGTGTCGTGACCTCCAAGGCCTTGTAGGTCTAACTGAGTTCGAAGCGCAGCGAGGTCGTTCACTGCACCTTCATTCGCTATACGATAATCCAAAAGTTCATCCAACTGGGTTCGTAGAAGAGCGTTCTCTCGTTCAAGTTCATCTCCGTTGGTTAAGGACTCCCATGCATCTCCAACTGGATCAAATACGATCCGAGTCAAAGATCGGAAGGGTTGAACAATGATTATTCCAGCTTTCTTTAAATTATCTACGGGAGCATAGCCTCGAGCATCTAGTGAAATCAGGGTGACGGAAGTCAGAACTAGGATGGCAAGGGTAAAACGAGAGCCACTGTATCTACGTGGCACAGCCATCCGGTAACAACCTTACGCCTAGACCTGGGAGGAAGAGAAGAGAACTCCTTTGAGGGAATCAAAGGACTCTAACGACTTTCCAGATCCCAAGGCAACTGCGTGAAGAGGTTCAGGAGAAATACAAACCGGCATGCCAGTTTCATGAGCGAGGCATTCAGGCATCCCATGCAACAGTGCCCCTCCTCCAGCGAGCATAATCCCCTTCTCCATGATGTCCGCAGCCAATTCTGGAGGCGTCACATCCAAAGTCATTTTTACCGCATCAATAATTGCAGACAAAGGTTCAGCAATAGCTTCTCTAATTTCAGAACTTGAAGTAACAATTGTTTTTGGCAACCCAGTTATAAGGTCCCGGCCACGAACTTCTGCGTAAAGCTCTTCAGTTACCCAAGCACTTGCAAGTTTGATCTTCAGCTCTTCGGAGGTCCGTATCCCAAGAGCAACGCTGTATTCCTTTTTAATAAATTGCACAATTGAATTATCAAGTTCATCACCGCCGACACGAACAGACTTGCTAGCGACTACACCCCCTAAAGAGATAACCGCCACTTCAGTAGTTCCACCGCCAATATCAACTATCATATTTCCGCTTGGCTCTTGGACCCTCATTCCCGATCCTATAGCCGCCGCCATTGGTTCCTCGATTATGTACGCAGGTTTTCTTGCTCCGGCAAATTCAGCAGCCTCTTGGACGGCGCGCTGTTCAACCCCAGTAATTCCAGATGGGACACAAATAACCATGCGGGGCTTTGCCAACCGGCTCTGGTGCACTTTCTCGATAAAGTGCCGCAACATCTGTTCACACATGTCAAAATCAGCGATCACTCCGTCACGAAGCGGCCGTGAAGCCCGAATATGGTCTGGGGTTCTACCGATCATCCGCTTCGCATCTGTTCCTACGGCTAGTGCTGATCCATCACGAATGTCAATTGCAACAACGGAAGGCTCATCTAAGACAATTCCCTCGCCACGGACATAAACGAGGGTATTAGCGGTCCCAAGATCAACCGCCATATCTCTACCCATCACTCCAAGTATTGAAGCCATCTTTTTTTACCGTTCGTCTTTATAAGTTTTTCTGCCCTGCGAAAAGATGAAAACTTTTTGTTACACAGCCGTGTAACCCCATATCTCCGCTCATGTCTAGTCTAGGACGAGTTGTTAAAAGTGCAATCCACCCCAACAAATTGCATTATTTAATCAAAAAAGATGCCTATCTCACGTTGGGCGGATTCTGCCGAATCAGAGCCATGCACAAGATTCTCCGTAAATAATGCACTGTAATCTCCGCGTATTGTTCCAGGTTCTGCTTCTGCTGCATTGGTTGAACCCATCATCTTCCTGACGATCTGCCAAGTATCCTCAGGCCCCTCTACGACCATTGCAACGGCTTGTGATCGTCCGATAAAAGCTACCAGATCATCATAAAAAGGTTTCTCAACATGTTCGGCGTAATGGAGGGCTGCAAGTTCAGGGGTAATTGTCAACATGCGCAGCGAAGAAATGGAGAGACCTTTTTCTTCAAATCGTGAAATGATTTTCCCGATTAGCCCTCTTTCGACAGCATCGGGCTTACATAGTACTAAGGTTTGGTTCATACAAAAGATTTTAGCGGTTCAAGAGGACAACAAGGACGCCGTTTACCTGAATGACATATAAGCATCCCTGATAGCGCCTACAACGTATAGCGATCCTGTCCCCATAATGACATCCTCTGGCTCCGCGTAAGAGAGCGCAACTTCTAAAGCCACTTGAGGTTGACTCTCGATTCTGACGTCTGAACATACTTTTCTTGCTGCAGCTGCTAGGTCACTGGCAGGCATAGCTCTTGGAGTCGCAGCCTCAGTACAAATAACTAGATCGGCATTATTCGCTTCTAAACATTCAAGCATCCATTCCGTCTTTTTTTCACTCGTCATGCCCAAAATAAAAATAAGTTTTCCGCCTACCGAAAAACTTTTGTACAAAGTCTTTGCTGCTGCCATAGCGCCGGGCGGATTATGTGCACCATCGACAATAAGAAGGGGGCTTGAAGCTAGAACTTCAAAGCGGCCGAGTAGACAAACATTTCCAAATCCATTTTTCACGACTTCATACGGCAATGCCTTCCCAACAAACCCCTCAGCCGCGGCTAAAGCGATCGCTGCGTTGTTCCCTTGATGCTCACCATGCAGTGGTAGGAAAATATCTTCATATGTTTCGCTAGGTGAATCGAGAGTAAGATGTCGACCATCAATCGCAAGCTCATTTACAACAGCTGAGAAGTCATCACCTCGACGATAAATCTTTTTCGGTTCTTCAGCGGCGAAAATATCTTCAAGTTCGTCATCGATTTCACCTAGGCACAGGATTCCATCACTGCGGATGATCCCCGCTTTCTCCCATGCCAATTTTCTTCGCCAATTCTCCTCCCCGTCGGTGTGGTCGTATCCGATGTTGGTAATAACAGAAACCCTTGGGTTGCTCACATTGGTAGCATCGAAACGCCCCAACATTCCCACTTCTATTACAGCAACGTCAACTGCCGCATCCGCAAACGACCTAAATGCCACAGCAGTTACGAGTTCAAACCAACTTGGGCTGAAATCGAGATGGGGTTCTACTAGTGACAGCACGGAGACATTCTCCGCAAAGTCTTCTTCGCTTATCGGTCCACCGTTGATATGGATACGTTCCGTGATTGAAGTTACATGAGGTGAACTATACGTACCCACTGCTAGACCCAAAGCGCCCAAAAGCTCAGAAACCATCGCGGCCGTAGAGCCCTTACCATTCGTTCCAGTTATATGAATCGTTGGAAAATCTTTTTGAGGATTTCCAATAGCCTCTAAAAGAATCTGCATTTGGCCTAGAGAAAGTCCATCAATTTTCTCTAGGGTCAACCTTCGATTGATATGAAGATCGAGATACTCAAGTGCTTCATTTATAAGCATCTTCGTAATCTACAGCCCTAGGAAGCGGCTAAGCCACTCTCCCCTCGGAGGATGAGTTCTGGTTGCTCTTTCTTTCGGACAACATCTTCGCTCACTACACACGTGAGTACATCTTCACGACTGGGAAGTTCATACATGACTTCCAGAAGAACGTCCTCCAGTATAGATCTGAGTCCACGAGCTCCTGTTTGCCGTTCAAGAGCAAGTTCAGCTACGGCAGCGAGGGCATCGTTCGTGAATTCGAGGTCGACGTTTTCAAATCCGAAGTATTTCTTGTACTGCTTTAAGAGGGCATTTTTCGGTTCAGTGAGTATCTGTATGAGAGCGTCTGTTTCTAGATTTCCTACTGCTCCCACAACTGGCAACCGGCCTATGAATTCGGGAATTAGGCCATACTTAACAAGGTCTTCTGGTTGTACCTGGGAATAAAGCGCTGTCAGATCTTTCTCCGAGGTTTGGCGGAGGTCAGCTGCAAACCCAACACCAGTGTTCCCAATTCTTTCTTCAATTACGTCATCAAGTCCCGCAAATGCCCCTCCGCAGATAAATAGAATGTTTCTTGTATCTATTTGGAGAAATTCTTGATGGGGATGTTTGCGGCCGCCTTGAGGAGGGACAGAAGCTAAGGTTCCCTCTAATATTTTTAGGAGAGCTTGTTGGACTCCTTCACCGGAGACATCACGGGTGATGGAGACATTGCTGCTGGTCTTGCCAATCTTGTCGATCTCGTCGA
>CAJWET010000110.1 GCA_913031515.1 uncultured Acidimicrobiaceae bacterium
CCACCGCATCACTCATGATTAACCTGTTCTTTCCATGGTCGAAGAAAGAGCACGGCCGATGCTGCAGCGATCACCGGTATTCCTGGAGGAACAACGGGAACGAGCAAAAATGCGACAACGGCACCAATTCCTGCAACAACCTGGTGCTCTCTTGAAGAGAGCTTCGGCCATACAAGCCCAAGGAACGCCGCCGGTATAGTCGCATCAATTCCAAGGTCCTCTATAAGCGTCCCCGCTCCTGATAACAATGCAACCCCGACCCACGTCATAAAATTCCAAAAAATGAACACGCTAAAACCCGCCCAAAGATACCCATATCGGCGCAAGGCATGAGATTGCTGACTAGATCCCACCGCTGTCGCTTCGTCGATCATCAATTGAGAAGTTAACGCCCTCCACAATAATGACCCTCGAAGAGAAGGCGCCATGGCGACACCAAAAGCCAACGAACGGAGATTCAAAAGAAGCCCTGCGATGACAGCAGCAACGATCGTACCTCCTTCAGCTAGCACAGTTACTGCAGCAAATTGTGAGGAGCCACCAAAGACGAAGCTAGAGAAACCAAGCGCTTCCCATGTTCCAAGACCAGCTTCAGTACATAAAGCGCCAAAAGCAGCGCCAAAAGGAGCCACTGCAAGGCCAACAGAGATTGCCTGTATACGGATTTTCCGGCGCACAGTCACAAGTTCAGACATAGATCAAAGGATAGAGCGGAGTGTTGCTGATCTTGACGGTAGGCAAAACGTTTTCCACCATCTGACTGAAAAATATTACTTAGCCAGCGATTAAGCTTCCGATCGCCCAAATAGAAACGACCAGACCGAGAAGTATCATCACTATCGTTCTTCCGAGAGGAGGCCTCTCATGGTCACTGTCTTTAGGAGCTCCTCTGGTATTTATCAGAGCCATAAAGTTACCTACGGCAAGCGCTCCACCAAATGCCAAAGCAAGTAGAACAAGGAGATTTTCGCCTAAAAACATCTTCTCATAAGTTTAGAATTCTTGAGTTGGCGGGCCATCAATTCCTGGTTTAGCCATATCGACAAATTTCGTGAAGTGCGGGAGAAAGGCCAACCGTACCCTATCGGTAGGGCCAGATCGATGTTTCGCAACTTGAATTTCCGCCATTCCAGTGTCAGGACTTTCCGGATCATAAACCTCATCACGATAAAGGAACATGACAACATCTGCATCTTGTTCAATGGAGCCGGATTCACGTAGATCAGACAACATGGGCCTCTTATCCGAACGTGATTCAAGATTACGGCTGAGCTGAGAGAGCGCCATAACAGGACACTCTAACTCCCGAGCTAAAATCTTTAAGCCGCGACTGATTTCAGATACTTCAACCTGTCGGTTTTCAGCCCTAACGCGACCACTCATTAATTGGAGGTAGTCAACGACAACTAGTCCAAGATTCCCAATGCGGCTCTTTAATCGGCGAGCCTTTGCCCGTATTTCCATGACTGTGGTGTTGGGGTTATCATCTATCCATATTGGCGCTTCAGCTAAACGTCCAACGGCGTGACTGATTTTTGTCCAGTCACTATCATTCATCTTCCCTGTTCGTACCTTGCTGGAATCCACTCGTGCTTCTGTACAAAGCAGCCGTTGGCTAATTTCAAGTTGACTCATTTCTAGTGAAAAAAACAGCACCGGAAAGTTTGCATTCATAGCTGCATGGGTTGCAATGTTCAACCCGAAACTGGTTTTTCCCATGGCAGGTCGGGCCCCTACCACTATAAAGTTGTTTGGTTGTAATCCGGCAAGAACACGGTCAAGGTCTGTAAACCCTGTCGGCGTTCCGGTAACATCACTTCCGTGCTCTACAAGGTATTCAAGCCGGTTTAGCCCATCGTCGAGTAAGGACCGGATTTCAACAAAGGAATCTTCTGCTCTCCCCTGAGCAAGATTGAAAACAAGAGTCTCTGCCTCATCAAGCGCCTTCACGACATCATCTGGTTGTGAGAAGCCAATTTCAGCAATTTCTGAACCCGTGCTGATAAGGCGGCGCAACTGGGCATGGGAATGCACAATTCGGGCATACTCGGAGGTATTTGTCGCGGCTGGCGTCCCAGCTTGCAAACCAATTAATGTTGCATTACCACCGATTCCATCTAGTAGGTTCGCTCGAGCCAGTTCATCGGCGACAGTAACAATATCGGCAGGTTCACCAGCTCCAAAAAGAGAGGTTATGGCATTAAAAATATGCTGGTGAGCTGGTTTATAAAAATCATCGACGGAAATAATTTCGATAGCATCGGCAACAGCGTCTTTGCTGAGCAGCATTGCGCCAATTAAAGATTCTTCTGCGGCCAGATTGTGTGGAGGGACGCGTTGCGATCGCCTTTGCGGCCGCTCGCTATCAGGAGGGTTCTCGGATGACGAAAATTGGTCAGACATATTCTTATTAATAACTATTTAAAACCGCGGGTATGACATTTTCATTACCACGAAGTACTAACAATGCCTTATTTCCCTTGTTTAATACAAGAGGAAAAATCAAATAATTGTGGGGATTAGTTGTGGTTAGCTCTGCTTTTTATCCACAAGGGTTGTGGGTTCTAAAATTAGGATTGTACTGGAATATCCCTGATGTATTTAGTTAAGAAAATACCTCTGTTTCAAAGGCGTGGAACAAGCGCTGTTCTTCATTCTGGTATTGGTGAGTCTTCGATACTGCGAATTACCGGATCTTCAGCCAATCGTGTTATTCACTATCTGCTACCACTTCGATAGTGATGGGGAATTCAACATCGGGATGAGGTCGCGCCAAGATTTCGTACGTACCGATTTCTTTAATGTTGTCAGAAAGTTGAAGATCTTTACGGTTGAGAGTGACGTGTGCTTGACTTTCAAGAGCACTCACAATGTCGGAAGAAGTAACGGATCCAAAGAGCTTTCCTCCTTCACCGGCATTCATACTGATAGTGAGTGGTTTCTCCGATAAGCGGGCTGCCATTTCTTCAGCGACGGATCGTTCTTCTACCGCTTTCAGTTCACGAGATTTTCGCATCCGTTCTGCTTCTCGCTCTGCACCGGGGGTAGCTTTAAATGCAAGGCCTTGAGGTATAAGCCGGTTCTGTGCAAAACCGTCGGAGATATCAACTATGTCACCTTTATGCCCAACTCCCTCTACGTCGCTGCGCAATACGACTTTCACTCTGCCGCCTCCTCTGTAGTAGCCTCGTCAGGTGTTGCAGTTGTCTCTGGTGTAGGTGTTTGGGCTTCTGTTTCTGCTAGAACATCAACACTTACTGGCTCTTCGGTTTCCGTAGATGGTTCACTTTGAGCTTGCTGTGGCTCTGGATCCTTCTTGACATATCGTTCCTCTTTTGGGGGACGATTGTCTTCTCTAGATCGCCGGTCTCCACCACGCCCACCACGTTGGGTTGTGATCAGGTTCTTGTATGGCAGGAGAGCCATTTCACGTGCATTTTTAATCGCCATAGCTACATCACGTTGTTGCTGGGCGCTGTTCCCCGTTACTCGTCGTGCACGGATTTTCGCCCGATCGGATACGAATCTTCGGAGTAAGTTAACGTCTTTCCAATCAATGTAGTCGATTTTTTCCTGCGTGAGGATAGAGACTTTCTTTTTACCGCGGCGGGCCGCATCTGGGGGCGTTCTCACACCTTTTCTTTTTTTCGTCGGAGGCATTAGTTACTTCTTTCTAGAAAGGCTCTTCGTTTGGATCATACGCGGGTGATGCTTGTGGTGCAGGAGCTGAACCTCCACCGAAGTCTCCTCCGCTGCGTTCGTTTCGGGTTACTTGAGCTGTGGCCCACTTGAGGCTCGGACTGACTTCATCCGCTTGTATTTCGACTTTTGATCGAGTTTGCCCACTATCTCTGTCTTCCCATGATTGGTAATCGACACGCCCATATACAACTACGCGCATTCCTTTTGTCAAGGTTTCCGCACAATTCTCAGCAAGTTCACGCCAGCAAGTAACATTAAAAAAATGGGACTTATCCTCACCACCGTTAGGGCCAGAGCGTTGATTCCACGCTACTCCCAAACTGCAAACTGCAACGCCGGATTGGGTAAAGCGTAGTTCTGGGTCACGGGTGAGATTCCCTACGATTACGATGTTGTTGTCAAATGCCATTGTCCCTGTTCCTTATATGGTTCGTTTGGTACTAACCTAGTCAGCTTTTTTCAAGAAGTCCCCGCCGAATCGCTTCATGATCTGGAAGGCGGATAAGTTTGTGGCGAACCACTTCGTCAACAAATCGGAGTTGTCTCTCGAGCGGTTCCATATCTATTTGGCCGGTTGTCATCTCAAGGACGACATAATGGCCTTCAGTTTTGTGGTTAATTTCATACGCGAATTTGCGTTTCCCCCACTTATTGGTTGATGCTACTTGCCCTTTTTGACCCTGGATCCAGGTCTCGACACTTTGAATAATTTCGTCAACCTTGACATCTTCTTCGTCACCGTCGACAATAATCATGATTTCGTAAGCTCGTGTAGTCACAACGAGTATGTACCTCCTCTGGACCCGCATGCGGGGCCCCCAGTGGCACCTGGGGGCAGGTTAAATTTGTTCTGATCAGGGTAGTGGCTTTAAAGAGAAATAGCGACCTACCAACTACCTAAAGGATCATCCTTTAGTGAATCTGGTCTTCCGTAGAGTCCGAGTGTTTCCACCTCATCATCAGATAGTTGATAACTTTCTTCCTGTGTTGGAAAGGTCCCATTACGGACGTCATTGGCATACTGGGTTAATGCTTCGATTGAAGTTTCTTTGAGGTTTGCGTAAGTCCGAACAAATTTGGGCTGAAGGTCATGGTTTATACCCAATAAATCATGGAATACAAGAACCTGCCCGTCGCAATCTGGCCCAGCACCAATTCCAATCGTTGGAATGTCCAATGATTCAGTGATTAGTTTTCCGACCAACGATGGAACGCATTCTAGAACAACTGAAAAACACCCTGCGTGCGCAAGTGCCTTCGCTTCATTAGAAATGGTGAGCGCCGCGTTTGTTGTTTTACCTTGAATTTTGTAACCACCTAACGAGAGAATTGATTGCGGCGTCAAACCAAGGTGTCCCATAACGGGGATTTCCGCTTTGCTGATTGCTTCGATCATAGGAATACGGTCGTACCCGCCCTCGAGCTTAACGGCCTGAGCTCCAGCTCGAATAAGCTGAGCCGCATTCTTGACGGTTTCCTCTGGGGAAATGTGATAACTAAGCCATGGCAAATCAGCAACAATGAATGCATCAGGGGCAGCTCTAGCAACAGCAGCAGTGTGGTGCACCATATCCCCGACAGTGACCTGCAGTGTATCTTCGTATCCAAGAACGACCATGCCGAGGGAATCCCCGACAAGAATCACATCTGCTCCTGCTTCCATAACCATCTTGGCACCAGGGGCATCATAAGCGGTGAGCATGACAAGGGGCTTGTTTCCATCGCGCACTTTGTGAGATGCGACTTTAGGTGCGGACCATTTCATTCCCATTGTTCTCCTCTCCAAGCTATAGATTCAATAGTCTCCGACAGGTCATAGTGTAGAGCTTTTACAGAAATATGGGCATGGAATATAAAAAAGGGCCGCCTGCAGGACATTTAGGCTTTCGCAATTGCATCTACATAAAGTTGAAGGCTTTCCCACGCAGCATCTATAGGCATCCCGCCACAGAGCGGGTGATGAATGACACGTTCAAGAGTCGCTGCTTC
>CAJWET010000111.1 GCA_913031515.1 uncultured Acidimicrobiaceae bacterium
TCTGGGGGTCATTCGTAGTGAATTTCTTGGCCGGAATTGTACTTGCAGCAATATCGGCAAGTACAAACTTCGCCTTCGGTATCCTTGCCTCTGTCTATCCGCTTGGTAATGTCAATATGTGGGCAATTTCCCACGGTTCTTATACTGAAAGAACAAATACATCAAGTAATTACGAGAGTGACGATTATGAGTGATCATGCAAAACAAAGAACTGTTATTTCAGCAACCCCTCAGCAATGTTTTGATGTTATAACTGATTTCGAACATTATCCTGACTGGGCATCGGATATCAAACAGGCCACCATTGTTGCTTATGACAACGAAGGTCGGGGAGGGGATGTTCAATTCCGAGCTGCTGCTATGGGCAGAAGCACGACGTACACTTTGCGGTACTACTACGGAAGCAACCCATTACGTGTTGCGTGGAGGCAGATCGAAGGAGATATAACCATAAAAATTGAGGGGGAGTATGAATTCATCCCCATCAATGAAGGAACTGAGACTGAGGTGGCATATCACCTAGCTGCAGACTTAGCTATTCTTGTACCCGGCTTTGTCAAACGGCGAGCAGAATCTCGGATTATGCGTGCTGCATTAGAAGACCTTCGCAAAAGAGTCGAAGTAGTCGTGTCGTCGTGAATCTGTCAAACCCCATAAGCTTGGGGTTCGATATTGGCGGGACAAATATACGGGGTTTAGTGATACGCCCTGACTATTCAATAAGTGAGTTGGTATCTGAGACTTGCCAGGATGACTATGGCGAGATTCTTCAATCTATAGTACGGATCGCCGGCAACATTCAAAGCCGTGAGAATAGCAAAATAGGGTGCGTCGGCATTGGAGTAGCTGGATTTGTTGATAACTCTGGAGTGGTTCGAACCTCTCCTCACCTCTCAACCTTTACCGAATTTCCCCTCTTCGATAGGGTTCAAGAAGAGTTTGATGTTCCCGTTCTCGTAGAGAATGATGCAACAAGCGCTACATGGGCTGAAGTCCAGTTAGGTTCAGCTCGGGGAACGGCAAATACCATCATGGTTTGTTTAGGAACTGGAATTGGGGCGGGTTTATATCTAGACCATAGGTTATTTAGGGGAAATTCAGGATTTGCCGGTGAAGTTGGCCATATGACGGTTGTTCCGGATGGTCTTCCATGCCCGTGCGGCCGTACAGGCTGCTGGGAACGATATGCAGCCGGCTCATCTTTGGGTGAGATCGCAGAGTCTCTAATCAGGAGTGGAGAGGTTCGCTCTCTTACTAGTAAAGCCGATAAAGACCTTAGACCTTTCCGGAGTGAGTTGATTACTGAACTTGTTTTGGAGGGAGATAAGGAAGCTCTAAAGGTCTTAGATAAGTTTGGGTATTGGTTGGCATTGGGGATCGTAAATCTCGTTAATATTTTCGACCCGGAAAGAGTAGTCATTGGTGGCGGAATCACGGAATTAGGGGGTTCTTTAATAGATTCAATAAAGAAGAGTTTCGACTTATTAACACCAGAACACTCACTTAGAGAGAAAAATCTAGTTACTCTCGCTGAATTCGGGAACAAGGCGGGTGCTGTTGGAGCGGCACTGTTAGCGAAGGAACGTTTCTTAAGTACATAAATTGAAAGAGTTGGAAGAAGGTGCACGTTCATTGACGGTTAAAGGGATAGCCTGAGTTGATGGAATTCCGGCGAATAGCAAATATTCCCCCCTATGTTTTTTCAATCATCAATGATTTAAAAATAAAAGGACGCCATGAGGGGGATGACATCATTGATTTTGGATTTGGAAATCCCGATTTACCATCCCCAAAGATCGCAGTTGACAAGTTATGTGAAGCTGCGCAAAATCCCAAAAATCACCGGTATTCCCTGAGTAGGGGTATCCCAAAACTTCGAGAAGCGATATGTGGTTTATACGAAAATAATTTCGGAGTTTCCCTTGACCCTGAAACCGAGGCGATAAACACAATAGGCGCAAAAGAAGGATTATCTCATTTGATGTGGACACTCGTTCAACCTGGAGATGCAGTTCTGGTGCCTTCTCCCTCATACCCTATTCATTTGTATTCACCACTTTTTGCTGGGGCTGAAGTTCGTGAGATCCCCTTATCAAGCGGATCCGACTTCTTTGGCGCTATGCGCGAACGGTGGGAGTACAGTTGGCCTCGGCCAAAGGTAATCTTGCTTTCCTTTCCTCATAATCCCACCACAATGTGTGTCGATTTAGATTTTATGCAACAGGTTGTGGACTTTGCGAAAGAAAAAGATGTTCTTTTGGTTCATGATTTTGCGTATGCAGATCTAGGGTTTGACGGTTATAAACCACCTTCAATCCTCCAAGCGAATGGTGGTAAAGATGTAGCTGTAGAGCTCTATTCAATGACGAAATCATTTTCAATGGCGGGTTGGCGTGTTGCTTTTATGGTTGGAAATAGTGAAGTTATAGCGGCATTGGCGAAGATCAAATCGTATTTGGATTATGGTACTTTTCAACCGATACAAATAGCAGCAACTGTAACGATAAACGAAGCTAGCGACCATCCGAAAGAAGTCAACAAAATTTATCAGAGCCGTCGCGATACGTTATGTGATGGTCTCAATAGAATCGGTTGGAATATTGAACCCCCAAAGGGGACGATGTTTGCTTGGGCCCCTATCCCTGACCCATACAAAGATATGGGCTCAATAGAATTTGCTTCGTGGCTTGTTAAAGAAGCAAAGGTGGCCACTTCCCCGGGAGTAGGATTCGGCCCAGGAGGGGAAGGCTATGTCCGGTTTGCTCTGATAGAGAACGAACAACGAATATCTCAAGCTGTTCGGCTGATCAAGAATACACTCACCGATCTTTAATCTAGATTTAAGCTTTGGCCCATTCTTTGCTACGACTCACTGCTTGTAGCCACCGAGAATGCTCTGCATCACAGACCTTCTTTTCTTTTTCCGGCAAAACCTTCACATCTAACTTCCACTTATTTGAAATCTCTGTAAGAGAACCCCAGATGCCTATCGACAGTCCGGCAAGATAAGCTGCTCCCAATGCAGTTACTTCTTTCGAATGTGACCGCAATACTGGGATCTGTAACTGATCGGCTTGTAGTTGAAGGAGAAGGTCCATTACTGAGGCTCCACCATCGACGCGCATATTCTGTATTTTGTGTTTAGAGGCGTTTTGCATAGCATCTGCTACATCACGGGTTTGATAGACCATAGATTCGATTACTGCACGTGCTATCTGTGCTTTTCCGGTGCCACGTGTTATCCCTATTAGTACCCCGCGAGCATGAGGGTCCCACCAAGGGCTTCCCAGTCCAGTAAATGCTGGGACAATGTGGACGTCGCCTGTATTGGAACATTGAAGGGCCAACGTTTCAAGTTCTGAAACTTCAGAAATAATGCCTAGTCCATCTCTAAGCCATTGAACCGTCGCTCCTGTCGAGAAGATAGAACCTTCAAGGGCATAGGTTGGAGTAGTGGAATCTGGAGTTTTCAGAAGCCATGCAACGGTTGAAAGTAATCCCTCAACTGGCTCAGGTGAGTCTCCACCGACATTCATTAGGACAAATGACCCAGTTCCGTAGGTATTTTTTGCATCTCCAATAGAAAATGCGGCATGTCCGAATAATGAAGCTTGTTGATCTCCTGCAATCCCCCGAATCGGAATCCCACTCCCACAGGAAGCGTTTTTACTTGTACGTCCGAAGTCTCCGTTTGAAGCTCGGACTTCAGGTAAATATGATTCAGTTACGCCAAATAAGTCGAGAAGTTCATTATCCCATTTCAAGTCGTTGATATTAAACAGCATTGTACGTGAGGCATTGGAAGCGTCAGTAGCGTGCACCTTTCCACCTGTGAGTTTCCATATCAACCAACTGTCGATCGTTCCGAAAGCAAGTTTTTTCTTTTTTGGTAAATTACGTAAAATCCATTCAAGTTTTGTGGCAGAGAAATAAGGATCAAGTATTAATCCTGTTGATTTTCTTACTGTGGAGAGCCAGCCTTCAGTTTCAAGTTCTTCGCAACGTGAAGCTGTTCGGCGATCTTGCCAAACGAGAGCCCTATGGAGTGGGAGTGAAGTTTCACGGTCCCAAACCACTGCAGTTTCACGTTGGTTGGTAATTCCGATAGCGGCTATCGGTTGAGTAAGAGTTGCAACTACATTGGCCATCGTAGTTTGGACCGAATTCCAGATCTCCTCTGCATCGTGTTCCACCCAACCCGGTTCAGGGAAATATTGCGTAAATTCTTTATATGAGGAAGAAATGATCTCTCCGGAGTCGTCTACAGCTAGGGTTCGCACGCCTGTTGTTCCTGCGTCAATCGCAAGAATAATCGTCATAGGATAATCATCTCCTCACTAAGGTCGTTTGACGTTCTTAGCCAATGTCTGTTATTTCGGGAGCGTAGCTGATGAATTGGCCCCTAGTTAGAATATTTTGGTCTCCTTCGTCCGGAGTGGGCCATGTTTTCACCTCATTATCGATAGAGATAATAATGCGTGTAACGTCGCCCGTTTCGGTAACACTCCAAACTATTTGAGCAAGCGCTTCGGATAGTTGGTCTCCTTCTACTATTTCTAATCCGCCTGGTTCAAAATTAATCGTTGCAGTTTCCCCTTCTAGGCTTACACCATCTAATGAAAGTCCTACAGGGACTGCCGTGCTTAAAGACATATTTGTTTCAGCTTCTGTCGGGTTTGCGATTAGTTCATTGATGAGATCTGTGATTCTTAGTTCAGACCCAGAGAGCTCGCGTGCAACAGGGGTCAGGCGGCTTTCGGCATCAAGTAGATAGATCCTAAAAGTTCGAGATTCCTCACTAGTTGGGGAATCTACTTGGGGAATCGTGTTTTCAGGGAAAATTGTTTGAATCGATTGGGGAGAGGAGTCTTCAGGTATGCCACAACCTGTGACTATTAATGTTGCTAGAAGAAAGGAGGTCACACGTTTTTTCATTTGACTACCCTTGGAAGAGTGATTGAAAATATTGATCCAGGCCTGTCGTCTTTATGTCCCGTTACGGCAACCTCTCCGCCATGAAGTTTGATATGCTCTGCAACCAGAGAAAGTCCAAGTCCTGTTCCAGTCCCAGACCCTCTTCGTCCTCCTTCTGCCCCTCGAGCGAACCTTTCGAAGATAGTATTTCGTTCTTTCTCAGGTATACCTGGGCCATGATCCTCGACGGATATTTCAATATCGCTGTTATTTTGATTTACCGTTAACCTTGTCGCTCCACCTGCGTAATTGTTAGCATTCTGCAAAAGGTTGTTCATGACGCGTGCCAGACGCCGTTTATCTGCCTCGATTATGAGTTCTTCAGTGCAATTGAGGAATTCAATCTCAAGCGTTTCATGTCCGGATTGGATTGTGATTGCCCGAAGGAATTCTTTGAGTATGAATCGTTCTAGGTCTAGAGCATTTGCATTAACTTCATATCGGGAGATCTCTAGGAGATCTTCTACTAACTGTCGGAATCTTTCTAGATCTTCTGTGAGTAGTTCAAGAGCAACCGATGACGATTCGTCGTATTCTTTGCTGTTTGCATTTAGCACTTCAAGGGAAGCCATGATAGTTGTAAGTGGTGAACGCAGTTCGTGAGAAACGTTGCTGGCAAACTTTGCATCTGCTTGAATACGT
>CAJWET010000112.1 GCA_913031515.1 uncultured Acidimicrobiaceae bacterium
CCCCACCGCCCCGCCGCCATGAAGCGGTTGCCGCCCAGCCCCGAGGATTGACTGCCGCCGTGGGGAGGTTAGGGTGAGGGCATGGCTGAGACCAAGGAAATCGCCGAGGGGATGAAGAGATGCTCCCAGTGCGGAGAAGTTAAGCCCGCTACGGCTGCGTACTTCGATAAGAAGAAAAGCGTTCAATCCGGACTTACCGCTCAATGCAAGTCATGCATTAGTGAGAAAAAAAAGAAGTATAACGAGGCCAACAAGGAGAAAATCGCAGAAGCAGGGAGGAAGTACTACGCGGCCAACAGGGAGAAAATCGCAGAAGCAGGGAGGAAGTATCGAGAGGCCAACAGGGAGAAAATCGCAGAGAAAGACAAGAAGTATCGAGAGGCCAACCCGGAAAAATTCCGAGAGAAACACAAGAAGTATCGAGAGGCCAACAGGGAGAAAATCCGAGAGAAAAAAAAATCCAAAATGTGTTGGAATATATAGGCTATCAATGAAGTCTAAATCGGATAATTTCCGTTCTTCAGCTATACAGGCAGCAACGAGGGGGAGGTTCCGTGGTGAGTTAGGCTGACCACGCAATGGGGTTGGAGCAAGGTATGGAGAATCTGTTTCGATCATGAACCGGTCCAATGGAACCCGAAGCATCGCATCACGAGTATCTTGAGCGTTCTTGAAAGTTATTATCCCAGAAAAGGAGAGGAGAGCCCCCAGTGAAAGCGCTTTCTCAGCTTCTTTTGTGCTTCCTGTGAAACAGTGAAATACAGTTTTGGAAGGTGTTTCTTCAATCTCGAGAATTGAAAAGATCTCATCCCACGCTTCTCTAGCATGAATGACAAGCGGCATGTTGAACTCATGTGCCAAGGCGATGTGTTCAGCGAAAATCTTTCTTTGCGTGGAAGGAGGAGAATGGTTGTAGTGATAATCCAAACCGCACTCACCAACAGCCACTACATGTGGGTTGTCAAGCAAGTCCTTAATTCCCTGAAGGCCCTTTGAAGCTTCATGAGGGTGGACACCAGCAGTTGAGAATACGGTTCCAGGAAACTCTTGAGCCAATTTGAGCGCATCCTGCGATGTTGTGAAGTCGGTACCCACGTTTACGAACTTTTTAACTCCAGCGTGTATCGCATCTGTTATTTCTGCTCGGCCTTCATCATTGTTGTCCATATGGCAATGGTTATCCACCCATTGAATTGAACGGCCTTGAATTGATTCTTCAATCATGTTATTTATTAAATTTCAACTTTTTCGAAAAGGGGTTCCGGTTTGGGAATAGGTAGCCCAACGGGCAATTGGATACGTTGCCACCCTTCAGGTTCTCCTAAAAATTCGTTTAGTTTCTCAGAAGAGAACGGAAGGAATGGGCTCAACATGACGCGAATCCCATTGATCGCACTAAGTGCAACATAAAGTACCGTTTTAGCTCGTTCGGGATCAGTTTTTGAAAGCTTCCAAGGCTCTGTTGCATTAAGATACCTGTTTGCTGCTTGAGCAGCTTCCATCCCTTTTCTGAGGGCTGACCTCAACTCTACGGATTCAAATAAGCCTGCAGACTCTTCAAGAGAACGATCAACGAATTCAAGTAAAGATACATCTTCTTCGGAGTAAGTTCCTGGCTTGGCTACGGCTCCACCACATGTCTTGTGAGTCATGGAGATGACTCGGTTAACGAGGTTTCCCCAATTCGCAACCAATTCGTCGTTAACGCGTCTAGCTATCTCTTCTATTGAGATCTCAGTGTCAGCTTGTTCTGGAAAGTTTGCCGCTAGGGCATAGCGAAGTGAATCCGGTTGGAAACGTTTAAGACCTTCTTCAATTGTCATTCCTACTCCACGGCTTGCTGATGCCTTTCCGCCTTTAAAGGTGACGTATTGGTTTGCTGGAACATCATCGGGTAAGTGGAGTTCTTCCCCGCCTATGTCTTTACCGACCGCCATTAGTTGTGCCGGCCAGAACAATACATGAAATGGGATATTGTCCTTCCCAATAAAATAAACATGTCGAGCCTGAGGGTTATGCCACCAATGTTTCCAACGATCTGGGTCTCCTCTGCTTTCTGCCCATTCCTTTGACGCAGAGAGGTATCCGATAACAGCGTCGTACCAGACGTAGATTCTTTTCCCTTCTCCGAGGTCGTCCACTGGTAACTTGATTCCCCAGTCAAGGTCTCTGGTGATCGCCCTATCGAGTAAACCCTCTTCTCGTAACCAACCCATCGCAAAGTTGATGACATGGTTTCTCCATCCTTGCTTGGCCTCTAGGAATGACCCAAGGGGTTGATTGAAATCGGAATAACGGAAGTAGAAATGTTCAGTTTCTTGGAGAACCGGTGTAGAGGAAGACATTTTTGATCTCGGGTCGAGGAGCTCAATGGCATCATAGGTTTTCCCGCATTGGTCGCATTGGTCTCCTCGGGCGTCTTGAGAACCGCAGTGAGGACAGGTTCCTTCCACATAACGGTCCGGGAGGAACCGTTTTGCCTCTTCATCGAAGAGTTGTTCGCTTTTCCGTCGATCGATGTGCCCCTTATCCAATTGAGAGAGAAACATTTGTTGGGTCACCTCCGAATGATTTGAGGTGCCGGTGGTTGTATAGAGATCCCAGGAAATTCCTAGCTGGTCCCACTGTTGAAGAAACTCGGAGTGATAACGGTCTACGATGTCTTGTGGGGTTACGCCTTCCGCGTCGGCTCTTACCGTTATTGGGGTCCCATGGACATCAGAGCCGCTGACCATAAGGACTTCGTTGCCGATGATACGTTGTTGCCGTGCGAAAATATCGGAAGGCAAATACGCACCGGCGAGGTGGCCGATGTGTCGGGACCCTGAAGCGTATGGCCAAGCAACCGCAACAAGCACAGGAGTTGTCATACCTAGCAGGTTACCGCACCTGTTGGAAGGTCTGTTACCTTACTTAATTTCTCACCGACGAAAGATAGAGTTCATACACTTTGCTTTTTGAAACTCCGCTGATGGAAGCTACTTCTCGAACAGCATCCCGAGTTGATAGCCCCTGCTTCTTTGCGTCTGTAAGTGCTACGAGAACTTCACCTGTCGACATCGATTCGTCATTTTTTATACCTTCAATAACTATAACTAGTTCTCCCTTCGGTTCTTCCCGAGAGAATGTTTGCGCTAGTTGACTTAATGTCCCGCGATGATATTCTTCGTGGATTTTTGTAAGCTCTCGGGCAACTGTCGCTTTTCGGGTTTCGCCAAGATATTCGATGAGATCGTCTAATGTCTTCCGAAGCCTACGAGGAGATTCATAAATAACAGTGGTTCGCGGATTAGTGGATATATCTTCGATCCGGCTCACCCGTGCCTTACCTTTTCTAGGCAGAAATCCCTCAAAAGTGTATCTCTTGAGAGATAATCCGCTTCCAACCAACGCGGTGATGCCAGCCGATGGACCAGGTACGACTTCTATGGCAAGTCCGGCTCTCGCTACCTGGTCCACGATGTATTCGCCTGGGTCTGAGATTCCAGGCATTCCTGCGTCCGTTACCACCACAATGCGTTCCCCGTTTTGGATCTTCCCTATGATTCGTTCGCATTGTTCTCTCTCGCTATGTTCATTCACAACAATTAAGGGTGGTCGAGGGACGCATTTGAGATGAGAAAGCAACTTTCCTGTTCTTCGGGTATCTTCGCAGCAAATAGCATCAGCGGTCTTAAGCTCTCGTGATGCTCGCAAAGATACGTCATCAAGATTCCCGATTGGAGTTCCGACAAGAACCAATGCTGGTTTCTTCATATAGTCCTCTCAGATTTCGTTAGCTAGCTTAGAGGCTCTCTCACTAGTTCATAAGGGAGAGTAATGCAAACAACTTCATTGCAGTTATCCCCTTCTTATACTAGCGGGGTCTTCATTTGAGAAAGTTCGGTCATGCATTGAAACGGAATTCCATCACGTCGCCGTCTTGCACCAGATAATCTTTTCCCTCAACCCTAATCTTTCCGGAATCGCGCGCTTCTCCCCAACTGCCACATTCCAATAAGACTTTCCAGTTGATAGTTTCGGCACGAATGAAACCTTTTTGAAAATCTGTGTGTATCCTTCCAGCCGCCTCCGGAGCCGTTGAACCTTCACGAAATGTCCATGCCCTACTCTCCTTTTCCCCAGTAGTTAGGAAAGTTCGTAAGCCCAAAATATGGTACGCCTGTTTAACGAATCTCGGGAGAGCCCCCTGACCTAAACCCAACCCTTCTAAAAGGTCAGCCTGTTCTTCCGGTGGAAGTTCAGCAGCTTCAGCTTCCAACTGGACGCAGACACTGATCACCTCGGCTTTGTCTTCCAGCTCCTGGACGATGGGTTCTACGACGGCGTCAGCATCCGATAATTGATCTTCAGCAATATTAACTATTGCAAGTACGGGTTTCGCTGTAAGTAAGAAATATGGGCTCAACAATGAAAACTCTTCTCTGGGGAAATGACTTCTATATAAAGGTATTCCAGCAGAAAGGATTCCTATTGCTTCCTCCAAAGCATCCACCTCTCCGGTGATGCTCTTATCTAGTCGCGCTGCTTTAACTCTCTTCGTTGCCTGTTTTTCTAATGTTTCTAAATCTGCGAGGGTTAATTCGATCTCTAGAACGCGTAATTGCTCTAGAGGGTCTGGGTTCCCTGGAATATCCGGATCCTGAAATGCCCGAAGCACGAATACAATTGCATCAACCTCGCGAATGTTAGCCAAAAACTGGTTCCCAAGCCCTTCGCCATGACTGGCTCCTTCGACGAGACCTCCTATATCGGTGAACTGAACACTCGCATGAACCCGATTATTTGATTGACTCATGGCAACGAGAAGATCAAGGCGATGATCGGGAACTTTTGCCACACCAATGTTTGGATCGGTCGTAGCGAACGCATATGGCGCCGCCAGAGCCGAACCACCGGTTAATGCATTGTAAAGCGAAGACTTTCCTGCATTAGGCAAACCCACGAATCCAAATTTTTCCATACTTGTCGAAGGGTATCGGCACTAGTCGTGAGTTGTTGAAGCTTCTTGTATGGTAGAGGATGAAACCGGAGGGTTTATGTCGAAGAGAACACAGAAGAAAAAGGCGAATGCTAGGCGCAAAAAAGCCAATCATGGTCGTAAACCGAACCTGGGGCGAAACTCTTAACTAGCCTTGTTTACTCTCGGCGTATTCGCCGCATTTTAGGTCCATTTAATTTCTAATTCATAACTACTATTTAGACCCTGAGAGGACTTCATCGTCTTCAAGGGCGAATGCTTCGTATTCATCTCCGGTGTCTTCAAGGTGTTCAAGTTCTATAACACCGATTTCAGTGAACTTCTCGCGAAGCCAACCGTCCCCTGCATCAAGAAGACCGAGTTTCCTGCAGTTCGGTACAATTTTTGCAAAGAGCAATTGATTAAAAATATCGTCTTCTTCAGGAACGTTAAGTCCATGTTGTACTGCTTGTTTTACGTTGCATCCCATTTTGTCCCATACTTCTTGTTGCAGGAGACGATCACGCATTCTGATCCCAGCTTCAAATGCAAACTCTTGACGTTCTAAAATATCTTTAGCTTGTTCATAGCAGTCATTAACAATACATAAAATTTCTTCATCAATCGTAGATGCCG
>CAJWET010000113.1 GCA_913031515.1 uncultured Acidimicrobiaceae bacterium
CTTGATTTTCTCGGCGTCCGTACGGTCCTTGTCCTTGGCCAGCTTCTGAGCCCGCCCCGCCCCGTTGGAAAGCTTGCTTTGGATGGTAGCTCCTATACCTCCTTCGACAATTCCATCCTCAACAGTTATGACAAGAGGGTGGCGGTGGGCGTCTTCCAGCATTTTCGTGTCTAATGGAGATACGCAACGGACATCCCAGATAGCGCACTGGATTCCGCTCCTTTCTAAGGCTTTAGCCGCATCATTTGCTGGTTCAAGCATTTTCCCTACAGCAAGAATGCAGGCATCTTTCCCTGCACGAACTTTCCGTGCTTGCGTTCCTTTTCCTACCTCCGATTCGTGGACTATTGGAGCAGGTGTCCGAGGATAACGTATACATACAGGGCCTTCGGTGATGTCAAGGGCATCGTGGAACATTTGCTGAAGTTCCTGATATGAGGATGGGGCAAAAACGGTCATTCCGGGGATTTTGGACATCAACATCATGTCAAGGAGTCCATGGTGAGAGGCTCCATCAGGGCCAGTTATTCCTGCTCGGTCGAGGCAGAAAATAACGGGTTGTTGGTGTAGTCCAACGTCAAAAGCAATTTGGTCAAATGCCCGGTTGAGAAATGTAGCATAGATAGCTACAACTGGCCGTAGGCCAGACATAGCCATTCCGGCTGCAGCTGTTGTTGCATGCTGCTCAGCTATCCCAACATCGAAGAAACGCTCTGGGAAACGTTCTGAAAAGGGAAGAAGCCCAGTGCTGTCAGGCATAGCTGCGGTAATGGCGACAACTTCTTGGCGGCTTTCAGCCTCTTTAATGAGAGCTTCAGTGAATGCAGCCGTGTAGCTCCCCGGTTTGGGGTTGCCAATATCATGTAGCCTTTTAATCGGATCGTTTTCTGCCGGTCCGTAACCATGACCTTTTTCTGTCAAAACATGGATAACGGTCGGTCCATCGAAGTCAGCAGCATTTCTGAATGCTCGTTCTAATTCTTCGATATTATGACCATCGAACGGACCGTTATAACGGAGTCCGAGATTCTCAAAGAATGAGGTTGGGTCCCATATCTCTCTGACTGCAGCCTTCGCAGCTTCGATTGCTTTCTCAACAGATTCTCCGAAGGGAAGAATGTTTTTAACTTTTTTTTCAAGTTTTTCCTGTTGTTCGAGATATCGAGGGTTATTCCGCAGACGTTTGAGGCTATCGGATAGGCGAGAGATCGTGGGAGCGTAGGATCGTCCATTGTCGTTCAGGACAATGATTACATTACTCCCAGCATGGCCGAGGTTGTTGAGGCCCTCGAAAGACATCCCACCAGTCAACGCACCGTCGCCAACTACTGCTACGACTCTTCGGCTTTCGCCTATTTCACTTGATTGAGCTGCTGCTATTCCAAAGGCATAACTTAACGCTGTTGATGCATGGCTATTTTCTATCCAGTCATGTTCGGATTCTGAGCGGCTTGGATATCCAGATAGTCCACCTGGTTGCCGTAAAGAACTAAAGTCTTTTGTCCGTCCAGTGAGGATTTTGTGAACATACGACTGATGTCCTGTGTCCCAAAGCAAAATATCTCGTGGCGAGTCGAATGCTCTATGAAGGGCAATCGTTAATTCAACTACCCCAAGGTTCGACCCTAAATGACCTCCGTTTGCCTCAACAGTCTCGACAATGAATGATCGGATTTCTTGCGATAGTTCCCTCAACTCGGAAGATGAGAGTCTTCGAAGGTCTGCGGGGCACGTTATTTGTTCTAGCATGATGTTCTTGGTTTCGGTCTACGTTAGCAGTTGTTTATTCGTTTCCCATAGCAAAATCGATCTAGCGATTTTGTACTGGATTTCTCTCAGAAGCTTGAGAGTCAGCCCACTCATGCAATCGGGATCCAACCAAGTAACCGACCCAAATGATCAGGCCACCTCCGACAGCATCAATCCAATAATGGTTGGCAGTAACAACTATCGCGAAAAGAGTGCAAGCGGGGTATAGCGATATAGCGGTTCGGGAAAGTTGATGTTGGACAAATGGCCGCAAAGCCAAGTAGCTCCAACAAGCCCAGGCGAAGTGGAGACTTGGCATAGCGGCGTATTGGTTGGAAAGGTTCTCCATCATGCCAGAATCAAAACTCCATAACCCTCCGAGTTCAGCAACTGTGTCAACGAATGGGCTGTTTTCAAAGCACGCCCCGTATGTTCCACAATTCCCTAAGAGTCTTGGTGGCATTAGTGGATACGCGGCGAAACCTATTAAGGCGAGCCCTGTAGTTGTCAAGCCAATGGTTCTCCACCGTGGATATGCATTTGGTTGACGGAAGTACAGGTAAAGCAAAGCTCCTAAGGTGACAATGAAATGGAGAGTTCCATAAAAAATATTGCAAAAACGCATGAAGGGATCCCATCCTATAAACCACGATTGGATATCCGCTTCTATATAGAGTCCGACGAAACGTTCGATGTCGATCATGTGTCCTGCATTTCGTAATGCAATGTCTGGACCGACAGTTGCTGATCCGAATTGGTTGCGGACCCAAGAGTAGACAGCGTAGAAAATGCCTATGATCAACAGCTCTCTGAACCAGTTCAATTTCGATTGCTGCTTTTTTACGATTGGTGATTGGTGGGTTCGCTGCTCTTGCATTTTGTTAGGGGGAGGGCGATTCAGTTCCGTTTACCTTTGTGCCTTTCGTGCCCCCAAAGATAAGCATGGGTAAACCTATAAAGCTATTAACCAAAGTTAAGGCATAGAGGGCAAGTCCTAGCGCTAGCGCCTGCTCGTTAGAAACACCAATGCCGCTTAGGAAGACGACGAGCGTTCCCTCTCGCACACCTAGGCCGCCGATCCCTAATGGTAGGACTTGGATAATGAGGACGGCGGGGATAAACGCCATTAAAGCTGTCAATCCTACTTGGTCAATTCCAAGAGCTTCGACAGCACAACCCGCGGCGAGAAGAAGTGTGAATTGGTAGGCAAAGGCAGAAATTATGACTTCTTTCGCAGATCGCGGGTGCCCCTTTATACGGTCAATCCCTAAGTGTACCGCATTGGCAAATCTCAATAATCCTTCACGATTCTGAAGCCCCTTGCCTATCCGGTCATTTCCTAACAAAAGAATCACGAGTATTAAACCGATCAGGGTCACCATCGCTACAACCAAAGGAACCTTTGTCGATGTACCCAAACCCGTAAGTCCCGGATTGATCGCAAAACCTAAAAAGGTTATAACCGGAAGTACAAGCCAGCCGCTTAGACGTTCGAAGACGACTGAGGTAAAGCTTATTGGGCCATCATCTGTGTCTCGTGTGAGCCTTCCTATTCGTATTACGTCACCTCCGACCGTGGTGGGTAAAAAATTTGATACAAATTGACCAGCCATGTAGTGGCTGAAAAGCCTCCAGAGGGAATGGTTAACCCCAAGGGCCCGCAATACTCTTTGCCATCGGATTGCTCCGAGGACAAAACCGATGAGTGTGAAGATGAATGCTCCGATAGTCCAGAGGGCAGTTTGTTGGTTCCATTCTGGGATGAGTTCATCCCAGTCAATGCCACCCATGGATTTGAGGATCACTAGGAAAAGAGCAACGCTTAATCCAATGCGGAACGGGATCGTGACAGAGTTACGTTTCCACCATGGGACGGATTCTTTTTCCTGTGCTCTGGTATAGGTGTAATCCATAGAGATCGCCCGCTAGGTAGGAATTAGTATAAGGGAAGTAATAACAAGCTTCTGTTAGGTTATATCCGTGTTCGAGAATAAACATCGGATTTGGCTCCTTAAGTCAATGGATTACTTGATTTTTGAGGGAAAAGACTACGAAAAGAAAGAAATCTAGAAGATTTCAGGTGTGAATAAAAGTTCTAGGCAGTTTACTCTTTTGCTGCCTGGTCCAGCTATTGAACCCTTTCTAAGAAGCGTTGCCGATGGACGATCACACGGGTGACTTGCCCCATAGCTATTTGTGATCGTTCATCATGGGCACTTACCTGAAAGGTGAGTCTTCGTCCGTCTATTCTGGTTAGAAGGGCGCTAACCCGAATCATGGCTCCTAATCCGGATGGATTAACGTGATCGATCCGGACCCGCATACCTACCGTCGTTTCCTGCTCGCCAATATGCTCTTTGATTGCAGCCATTGTTGCTGCTTCGCACCAAGCGATCACCCGTGGGGTTGATAGGACGGGAACGTCGCCAGAGGTTAAAGCAATCGATAGATCTTCTTCCTTAACACTGTGGTCGAAGGAAGCACTGAGTCCTTGTTCTAGAGCCATACTAGTACCATACGCAAATGAGCGTCTCCATTGTCGGATAGGGCAAACCTACGAGAAAACGGTTACTATTCTAAGGCGACGAGGTAGATATGCTTGAACAAGATTTGGTAGAAAGAGTTCTAAACGAAGCCCTGAAATCAGGTGGTGAGTTTGCTGAGGTCTTCGTCGAAGATAAAAGGTCCAGCTCAGCGTTATTCGATGATGCGAAAGTTGAAGAACTAACTTCTGGAAGAGATCGTGGAGCCGGTATACGGGTTGTCGTGGGAGAAACAACTGGCTTTGCTCACACTGCTGATCTGTCTGAACAAGGACTGATGGCTGCTGCTAGAGCTGCAGCATCAGCAACAAGAACTTCTGGGGCAAGTTCCTATGCTCAGACGCTTCATCCAGTAGTTTCCCCGTCACCTAATAGAGTTGAAACTCTTCCGGAGCTGGTCGCAAAAGAAAGGAAAGTGAACCTTCTGATCCAAGCTGATGAAGTGGCACGAAGCCAAGGAGCTGCAATTACTCAGGTCTCAGCTCGTTACGGAGATGCTCGTCGCAAAATACTCGTTGCAAATAGTGATGGAGTTTTTGCAAATGATGATCAAGTACGCACGCTTTTTTCAGTTTCTTGCGTCGCCACTGGAGATACTGGAATGCAAACGGGACGAGAGTCGATTGGTAGGCCCATCGGGTTTGAGCTTTTCGATGATGTTGATGTGGGAGAACTTGCCGAGCGCGCCGCCCGGCGCGCACTGACAAAACTTAACGCTCGGCCGGCGCCAAGTGGGACCATGCCTGTAGTAATAGGGTCTGGAGGTGGTGGAGTGTTATTCCATGAAGCTTGTGGTCATGGGCTTGAAGCAGACCTGGTGAACAAACAGGCATCTGTTTTCGCTGGGAAAGTCGGTGAGACCGTAGCTAGTGAACTGGTAACGCTAATCGATGATGGAACAATGTCCCATGAATGGGGGGCATTCGCAATAGATGATGAAGGCCGGCCAGCGCAACGGAATGTTCTAATTGAAAATGGAGTGTTAGTTGACTACATGTGGGATGGTCTGCGTTCGCGCAGTGTTGTGGCGGAGCGCGAGATCATCGACCTCTAGTTTTTGTTTCGAAGACCGCAGTTTGTGGCGTATCTAGTATACTCGCGAGGTATGAGTTTGAGTGCATGCCGGTTCGGCGTAGTTGAGTACGAGCGGCGGG
>CAJWET010000114.1 GCA_913031515.1 uncultured Acidimicrobiaceae bacterium
AGGGGAAATACTTGGTATCGCTGGGGTTGAAGGCAACGGTCAACATGAACTAGTCGCTGCGATCTTGGGAACCCAAAAAACCAATGCTGGCCGCATCTACCTAATGGGGAATGATATTACGAGTACCTCTGTGAGATCACGAAGAGAAAGCGGCCTCGGGTACATCCCCCAAGATAGGCAAGAAGAAGGGCTTCTCCTCACTGCACCACTGTGGGAAAATGCCGCCCTTGGCCATCAGACAGAAAAACCGTTTTCTGGCGGCTGGAATCAATGGTTCATCGATCGGGAAGGGTCTCGCGCCCAAACTGAACGCATTAGAACCGAGTTCGATGTTCGCACCCCGAACGTTGAAGTTTCTGCCCACGCACTTTCCGGCGGGAACCAACAGAAATTAATCGTTGGGCGTGAAATGGTCTCGGAACCATCAGTTCTCGTAGCCTCTCACCCAACACGCGGAATTGATGTGGGGGCACAAGCATCGGTATGGGGGCAAATACGACAAGCCCGTTCTCAGGGATTAGCAACTCTGCTGATATCCGCTGACCTTGATGAGCTGATCGGTTTGTCTGACGTTATTGTGGTGATGTTTCGAGGCCGAATCGTGGCGCAACTTGACCCCTCCGAAATAACGCCAAGGAGTTTAGGGGCGTACATGACAGGAACAACGATTGAAGAGATAGCTGAATGAAGAACGAGACTCTCCGTCGCATTGCCCTCGCCTTAGCAGCTCCGATCGCAGCTGTTATTTTCGCAACGATTGCTTCTTCAGTCTTCTTGCTTATTGCCGGAAGTAACCCATTCACAGCGTATGGAGACATGTTTGAATATGGCAGTAGGTTAGAAATCCAAGTAGACATCCTCAATCGAGCTACGCCTCTTTATATCTCAGGTGTGGCCGCTGCCATTGGCTTTCGTATGAACCTATTCAATATTGGCGTTGAAGGCCAATACCGATTAGCGGCCATTGTTGCAGCATATGTGGGGGCCTCAGTCTCTCTCCCTGCTGTTCTCCACATCGGGTTGATTCTGTTAGTCGCAATGCTAGTAGGAGGGGCATATTCCGGAGTTGCTGGAGTTCTTAAGGTAACTCGCGGCGTCAACGAAGTCATATCAACTATCATGCTGAATGCGATTGCTATTTCTGGGCTCATTGCGTGGCTAGTGAGAGAATGGCAAGCTGGCGGGTCAGTTGACGCAACCGCGACAAACCTAGGAGTTGGGACTGAACCCATTAACGAATCGGGACTCATCCCAAATATCAATAGCTGGCTTGAAATCTTCACACGAGATATCGGGAAAGGTAAAGAATTAACAGGAGTTTTCTTGGTTGCAGTTGCGGTGGGAATCCTCTACCACATCCTTATAAATAGGACCAGATTCGGTTTTGACCTCAGAGCAACTGGAATCAACCCATTTGCTGCTCGCGTAGGAGGCGTCTCTGATAAAAGAATGGTGCTTGGCGCAATGGTACTTTCTGGAGTGGTGGCCGGACTTGTTGGGATGGCAGAAATCGCTAAACTCGGAAGGTTCAATCCGAACTTTGTCGGAGGGCTGGGGTTTGCTGGCATCGCTGTTGCACTCCTTGGAAGAAACCACCCAGGAGGGATAGCGATCGGTGCCCTTCTTTTTGCTTTCCTTGATACTGCATCAGGCGTCCTTCAGGTAACTGGCTCCGCCTCACGTGAAATTGTCTTCATCATGCAGGGCATAATCCTTCTTGCAGCAGTGATCGCATATGAGGTTGTTCAACGATTCAGAATACGCGAAGAAGCTCGACTCGCTTCTGTTCTACTCGCAGGAGAAGCAGGATGATTTTGGCTCAAATACGCCAGCTCCCAGCTTGGGCAAGATGGGCTTCTTTCGCAACACTTGGAGTTCTTGTTCTGACCCTTGTACAAGAACTAGGACAAAATGATACAAGCCATCTAACAGCTATGACCACTTCTCAAACGGCACTGAAATGGAGCATCCCCATTTTACTTGCAGGGCTTGGGGGGCTCTTCGCTGAACGAGCTGGAATCATTAATATTGGTTTAGAAGGAATGATGGTCCTCGGAACCTGGTTTGGAGCTTGGGGGGCATTCAACTTTGGGCCATACACGGGGATCCTTATCGGAATCATCGGTGGTGCAATTGGAGGTCTTATCCATGCGATTGCGACGGTAGGGTTCGGAGTAGACCACATTATTTCTGGTGTTGCCATTAACATTCTCGGGCCGTTCGCTGCGCGATTTCTATCATCCGAAATTTTTACGGGATATCAGGGAGGCTCAGTTACCCAATCACCTAGGGTCGAAAATGTCGACAAATTTACAATGCCTTTCCTCGCCGGTGGATACGACACTCCCAACTTCTTGAAGTGGCTCGGAGATAAAGATCTCCCCCTGATAAGCGACATAGGGAACATCTTGCGAGGAGTCCTTACGCAAACTTCATGGGCGACAATAGTGGCCTTACTCCTAGTCCCATTCTCGGCATGGTTGTTATGGCGTACACGTTTCGGCCTGCGCATAAGGATCAGTGGAGAAGACCCTTGGGCAGGCGAATCACAAGGCGTAAACATATACCGCTACAAGTTTGTTGCCGTTATGATAAGCGGCGGCTTAGCTGGTTTCGGCGGAGCATTTATCACAATCGAGATGTCGTCGATCTACCAAGAAGGCGGAACCACTGGTAGGGGTTTCATCGGCCTTGCCGCCCTAATTTTTGGAAATTGGAGACCCGGAGGGATTCTAGCTGCGGCGTTGCTCTTCGGGTACCCGTATGCTCTCCAATTCGGCGATTTCGATGGATTCGCCTCACATGCATTGCTACTTGTTAACGCCATTGCTCTCTTCGGAGTGACAATATGGGCTATACGAAAAAGTAAACATGCTGATGCAGCTATAGCTTTTGTTCTCGGGGCATTATCGGCAATATGGTATTTCGTAGCCGATACCGTGCCAGACTGGTGGGTAAAGATTCTCCCATACGTGATTGTTATCGTCGTCCTGATTTTCTTCGCCCAACGTTTACGCATGCCTGCAGCAAATGGCCAGATTTACCGCCGCGGGCAGACTTAAGTTCTATGCCTCCGCTTACAAGCAGCCAAAAAAAGTCCTTCGAGAGTGAAGGTGTGCTTGTTTTACCAGATTTCTTCTCGCAAGAAGAATGCGACTCTGTACGTAACCGTATGGGGGAATTGGTGAGCGAGTTCAAACCGTTGGACCAAGGAACTGTATTTTCAACAACCGAGCATAAGCATGCTCAGGAGGACTACTTTCTCACTTCAGGAGACAAAATTAGATTCTTCTTTGAAGACTCCCAAAATGCCCAAGAGCAGGTACCACTGGAACTATCCCTGAATAAGGCGGGTCATGCTATGCATGACCTCGACCCCGTGTTCTCCGCTTTTGTTCGACAACCCAAACTGGCGCAAGTCGCCGCAGACGTAGGTTTCATCGACCCTCTCCTTTTGCAATCGATGTATATTTTTAAACCACCACGGATTGGTGGAGAAGTCGTCTGGCATACCGATCATCCTTTCCTTTGGACTGACCCCCCCTCAGTGAAAGGATTTTGGGTTGCTCTAGAAGATGCAACGATTACAAACGGTTGTTTGTGGTGCCTCCCGGGACTCCACAAAGAGGAACCTCGTCAACGCTTCCAGAGGAGTGAGTCTGGAGGAACGGAAATGGTGATCCTCAACCCTGACCCTTACCCAACAGAGAAAAAGATCGCCATTGAAGCGGAAAAAGGTACCTTGGTTGTTATAGATGGGCTTCTTCCTCATTGGTCTGGGCCAAACACTTCTTCTCGTTCCCGTCATGCATTCACACTGCACGTAATAGAACGAGAAGTTCATTACCCGGACGACAATTGGCTTCAACGATCTAAAGAAATGCCGCTCCGTGGGTTTGAAACGCAACTTCTTGACTGAGGTCGAAACCTATGTTTGCAACAGAAACTATTCAAGAAGCTCCAAAGATCCTCCTTCATGACCATCTTGATGGTGGATTACGACCATCGACCATTATCGAGCTTGCAGAACAGACTGGCAACAAGGAACTCCCAACCTACGACAAAGACGAACTGGCAAATTGGATGATATCAACAGCGAACCGGAGAAATCTTGAGCTATACCTAGAGGCATTTACGCACACCATCTCAGTAATGCAAACAAGAGCAGCTTTATACCGAGTGGCTGCAGAATGCGCAGAAGATCTTGCTTTGGATGGGGTTATTTATGCCGAAATTCGTTTTGCTCCAGAACTACACCTTATGGGTGACCTCAAGGTCGCCGAAGTTATCGAGAGCGTCTTGGCAGGGCTTGAGGCTGGTTCAGAAGGAAAGGATATCAACATAAACGTTTTAGTTAGCGCCATCCGTTCCCAAAAGCGCAGCAAGGAAATGATGGAATTCGCTTTACGTTTCCGAGAGAAAGGTGTCGTGGGTTTTGATATCGCTGGCCCAGAGATTGGATATCCACCGGTTGATCACCTTGGGGCTTTCAACTTGGCACTAGAAAACGATTTCCCATTGACGATTCATGCAGGAGAAGTAGGCGGATCCGAGTACATCGAACAAGCTATCAATCAATGTGGGGCGTCGCGAATCGGTCATGGTTTAGGCCTACGAGACGATATTTCTGTAAGTGCAGATGAAAATCTCAAAGTGAGCGCTCTTGCTTCGGCAATTCGTGAACGAAAAGTGGCGCTAGAGATGTGCCCTACCTCCAACATGCATATCGGTGCAGTTCAATCTATAGGTGAGCACCCCATAGGCCTCTTCCTCGACTTTGGTTTTTGTGTCACCATCAACACGGATAACCGGCTTATGTCAGGCACTAGCCTTACCGAGGAGATAAAGAAGTGCGGACTTTCCTTTGGGTGGGACTGGGATACGATCCACACATTAATGAAAAACGCTCTATCTAGTTCCTTCTCATCCCCTGATCTAAGAGAAGACCTAAATTCGAAACTGGTAGAATGGTATCTGAATCGCTCCACGAACGAGGGAAATGACTATGCGCCCTATTAGCACCATTGGTTTCGATGCTGACGATACTTTGTGGGAAAGTGAAATATATTTTGCTGACATTGAGAAAAAATTCTCACAACTGATGCGAACCTATGGAGTCGAAGGTGACATAGGAGATTACTTATACACTGTAGAGAAAGAGAACTTAACCCGATTCGGTTATGGGGTGAAATCTTTTACGATCTCAATGGTCGAATCCGCGCATCACCTGACCGGTGGAACTCTACGCAGTAGTGACACTATGCAGATAGTTCAATGGGGAAAAGAACTCATGAACCATCCAGTTAAGTTATTACCGGGAGTAAATGAAACCTTGCAAAGCCTAAAGAATGCATTTTCTGTACTGGTTATTACTAAAGGAGATCCTTTCCATCAGCACCAGAAGTTTGCAGATTC
>CAJWET010000115.1 GCA_913031515.1 uncultured Acidimicrobiaceae bacterium
TTCGCTCTATCCCAGGACGGCCGCCGCCGCCATATTCCTTAGGCCAAGTCATTCCGATCCAACCTTCACTAGCTAAGATCGTCGAAAACTCTTTAGAATAACCATTAATCCATGAATCGTTGTATACGCCGAATTCTTTGACCCCTTCTTCAGCAACAGCTCTGGCTTTTTCTTGCAATGCTTCTAAATCTGGGGGAAGGGAAAAATCTAGTGTCATTATTCACTTTCTAGCTTATGCGATTAGCTGCAATTGAGTATAAAAGTTGAAATCCAATTCTCAAATATAAGTAACAATTACACCATGAAAGCTAACGTCAATTTTCCAAACAGAGAGTCACATATATCCCATTAGGTAATTTTGTAGACCTCACATGCAGTTCCAGAAAAAAGAAATTCTTTTTCAGAGTCATCATAAGCATCAGCTATGAGCTGAAAAGCATTCCAAAGCACCGAGTACGTTAGCGTTTGTCGATCAACGGGAAAATTTGATTCAAACATGCACCGTCTTGGAGAGAAAGTATCAATGCACCAGTGAATCCTATCTCTCCAAAAATTTGCCACTAGTTTCGAGTGAGGTGGTGCCGCGAGCGATGCCCATCCGGTATCAAAATAGTTCTCCATCCCAATCCCGCCTAGCTTCAGCACAACATTGTCGCACATCGCGAGTTCAACCATTTGACTTTTCCATAAATAATCAACTTCTTCGTACCTGTTCTTCCAACCTCCAATCGCGAGCGGTGCTCCAAGGTGATTTAAAACAATTTGTACGTTTGGACACGCTCTTGCAAGGTCATTTAATTCAGCTAATTGGTCAAAATACATCCATGCGTCGAAGCTGAGCCCCTGTTCACCAAGAACCGATACTCCTTCGATAAAAGATTTTTCTCGCATAATTTCTTTGGTGGGCTTTGTGTGACTTATAGAGATTTCCGGATCATCACTCCACGCAGTCGCATGCCTGATGCCCCGAAACAGACCATTTGAAACTTGCTCATGTTCACGAAGGACATCGCCAACACCTTTACCAGCACAAAGGTCAGCAAAACCTACAATTCCTGAAATTTTAGGCCCACCTAACTCACCTAGACGTCTTGCTTCCCTCTCAACAAATACTGTTTCACCTACGGGTTGGTATTCTTTAGACTTTTCTCGGTCATAATTTGCTTTACATTCTACAAAGATCGTATTAGTCACGTTATGTGTTCGAACCGTATCTTCACGCAATTCCTCAGCTAGATACTTACTACCTCCGCGATGCCACAAATGATGGTGCGGGTCAACAATACGGATCAGTGGGTCTATTGCTTCTTCTTCACGAAGTGATAACCACTCCAATCGATCCAACTCCACCTTGTTCCCTTACCTTGACTCTCAGTGCCTACCAGCAATTCTGCATATTTCGCATTTGATAGATTCTGAGATCACTCTTGTGTTACTCCTAAACTAAGTCCACCATCAACAGTTAAGACGTTTCCTGTGGTCCATTCAGCGCATGCTAAATATTCAAATGCTTCTGCTATTTCTTCCGGTGTTCCAATCCGACCAAGGGCATGCATATTTCCCATTCCCTCCAATCGTTCCTTAGCTTCTTCAGGAGAAGACAGGCCAGCTCGCACATTTATTTCCGTGAGGACCGCTCCAGGCCGAACACAACCTACACGTATTCCATGTTTCCCCAGCTCAGCAGCTAAGACACCTGTTAAAGTTTCGACGGCACCTTTTGTCGCCGCATAGGGGGACGCATTTGGAAATGCCCGTTGCGTGTGAACGGAACCAACGAAAAGGACAGCTCCTTTAGATTCCTTCAAATAAGGAATGGATTCTTTAAGGAGCATCATCCCACCGACAACATTTGAATGGAAAAGGTCTAAAAGCTGATCTTCTTCGTAATCTTCAACGTCGCATCTATATATATTTCCCGCGTTACTAATAAGGACATCAAGTCCTTCACCATTTTCAACAGCGGCTTGTACCATTCGGGCGCGATCTCTAGCTACTGTAACGTCACCAGCAACATAGGCAGCGCTTTCTCCTATAGATGAAACTGTTTGCGCTAAAGGTTCTTCCCGACGCCCCGCCACTGTAACTCTCGCACCCTTGCTAGCAAAATGTTTCGCGGCACCTTCGCCTATTCCGGAGCCTCCTCCGGTAATTAAGACTGACATACCTTCTAACGCACGCATACCAAATATCTCCTAACATCTACTATATGGCATTAAAAGCGGTTGTTACCGGTGGAGCTCAAGGGATCGGTCTTGCTATAGCTGAAAGGTTGTTTGAAGCAAAGTATGAAGTGGCCGTACTCGACATAGAAGGACCAGAGAATACGGTCCGATGCGATGTAAGCGATGAGGATGCGGTGGCGGATGCGGCAGCAAAAATTGGGCCAGTGGATGTCCTAGTGAACAATGCGGCTATATGGAAATTTGGACCCATTGAAGATACAAGTCTGGAAGATTTTAGTCATGTCCTGGATGTAAATCTTAAGGGAGCATTCAACACGATGAAACATTTTGGTTCGCAAATGTTAACAAATGGCAGTGGTTCAATAGTTAACATTGTTTCCGTCGCCGCTAAGCACGCGAACGCTTCAGTTGGGAGCTATGGCCCTTCGAAAGCTGGGTTAGTTTCCCTTACTGAACAAGCAGCGCTTGAATGGGGTCCGCGGGGAGTTCGCTGCAACGGAGTTGGACCAGGCCTCACACCAACTCCGGGAACTAAAGAGGTTTACGATATTAAGGCGGTCCGAGAACAGCGCGCCGAGTCAATCCCTCTTCGACGACTCGCTCTACCACGTGACATCGCTGAAGCCGTTTACTTCTTAGCGTCAGAACGTTCCGCATATATCAACGGACAAATTCTTTATGTTGATGGTGGTCTATCTAAGGCTTTGATGACTCTTCTCCCCCGACCTGACGACATACCACAATAGCCAGTAGAAAAGATTCAATCGAGACCGAACTCCTTGGCTATTCTTTCTCGAAGTTCATATTTGAGTATTTTTGTCGCTCCCATAGGCCACTCAGTTACAAATCTAACATGGCGAGGTATCTTGAATGAAGCAATTTCTCCTTGACAAAATACAACTATTTCTTCTTCGCTAACATCACTTCCATCTTCTCTCTCGATATATGCGACAGGAACTTCACCATATTTTTCATCTGGTAGACCGACAATAACAGCTGTTTTAACCCCATTATGGGTCGACAAATAGCCTTCCACCTCTACTGAGGCAACGTTCTCTCCTCCGACTTTAAGCATGTCCTTTAACCGCCCAGAGAAGATGACTTCACCGTTTTTTGTGATCTCACCCAAATCTCCAGTATGAAACCACCCATCAGAATCAATTGCTTCAGCATTCTTCTCAGGGGCATTGTGGTAACCGGAAAAGACACCAATACCTCTAGCAACAATCTCACCGGGTGTGTTTGGAGGTAGCTTTTCATTTGTTTCAGGATCTCGGATCTCAATCTCATTGCCCGGTAGTGCGGATCCACTCGTCTGGGTCCTCTCTATATCGGAGAGGTTTCGATTCCCCATACAGACCGATCCGCCCGTTTCCGTCATTCCAAAAACAGTGATTTGTTTTGTGTGGGGCATCTTTTCCTGAAGTTGCATTAAGACGTCAGGGGGTCCTACATTCACGATGATTCGAACATCTTCAAATGAGTCGGGGGTATATTCTTCTTGCGCCATAATTTCATTGGTAATCATCGCAAAAGCTGGAAACATGACAGCTGGCTTTTCTCTGAGAATCAAATCCAAAGCGGGTTTCGGTTCAAATCGTTTCATCGAAAGCAGTGTCCCTCCAACATGAAGCACCCCAGAGAATGGCTGAGAAAATGCTGTGTGAAACATTGGTAGAGGCGCAAAAATTTTATCTCCATCTCGTAAACCGAGATGCTCAATTCCTCCAATGGCCCCAGCGTGCTGCAAAACAGTATGGTTGAGGTAGCAGCCTTTCGGCATAGCAGTGGTCCCCGATGTATAAAACATCACTGCTGGATCTTCACTGCGGACATCTGAAAGGTTTGAAGTGATCTCATCTGAGGTTACAGTTTCCCCCATTTTTTTAAACGTCATTTCGTCAATGAAACCATCCAGTTCTTTCCCTCCCAGCATCACTGCAGCTTGCAAACTAGAAACGTCTGGGATTTGAAAACTAGTACCAGCATATTGCTGTTTGTCTAGTCCAGGTAGAGCGTTATGCAGCAATATCCCGTAGTCAACGTGTTCACCAATCTGATCATTAGTAATAATCACCTTGATATCTGCATCAGTAGTTACGTGAAAGATCTCACGCGCCTTAAACCGTCCGTTATAGAGAACTGGGATCGCTCCCAAAAATGCGGCGCCGAATAGAACTTCAACATATTCAATTGAATTCGCCATCAGGATCCCGACATGGTCTCCCCGTTTGACGGACATAGCATATAAAGATTTCGCAATCCGAAGTGCCCTCTCATAAAGTTCCTTATACGAGAGACGTTCACCAGGAAAAATAATGATTGGACGTTCGGGATGTTTCTCCACCCCAGCAAGAAATTTCGTTGTGATTGGCTCCATATGTCTCACTCTTCGACAACTGGTATCTTCATTTTGTTTTCTGGGATCATTGACTCTCCATCATTACGAGCTACTTCCGCATGCGTGCCGGTAATAATTCTGCGTCCCGCTACACGTCCCAAAGTTAAAGCTGGAGTTATCCGCATCCCTCCCATGCCGATCACTGGACCCAACCCACCAGCGCAATCACCTACTGCAAAGAGCTTAGGGATGGGTTCACCATATACATTCAATACCTGCATATCTTTAGAGACTCTAAATCCGCCTGCCGGAAAGTTAATCCCTACAATCATCCGACTTGCATGGAATGGCTGTTCGAGTATGCCCACACGAGGATCTGGAAAGATCACTCTTCCGAATTTTGGATCTTTTAGCTCTGAAGAAGAAACGAGCGTGTTCCACTCTTCAATACATTCGGTTAAACCTCTAGAATCACATCCAAGTTTGTTTGCAAGCCCTTCCAAAGTTAAGTCTGATATCGGCCCCTCTGGCATTTCATCAACCAGTTGCTTTTTCTTTCGGAATGTTCTGTCATCAAAAATGTACCAAGCTAACTCGTTTGACTGTAATACGAGTTGGTCCACGCGGTAATCGTAAGGTCCAGCTTCATCATGGAATCTTTGCCCTTGACAGTTAACTGCGATCGATTCCTCCACCAAAGCTGAGCCGACCATTATTAACGGCGGGATCATTGTCATGTTTATTAA
>CAJWET010000116.1 GCA_913031515.1 uncultured Acidimicrobiaceae bacterium
CTCAGCGAAGATTCAGCTCTTCATCGAATGGGAAAGTCATAAGCGGCCTGTCACTCCAAAGTCGTTCCAGTTGATAGTAGGTCCGCTCCTTAGAATCAAAGATATGCACTAGGAAGTCGCCATAGTCCATCAGCACCCATCTATATTCATCATTGCCCTCTACTCGTATCGGAACAGGCCCACCATTACTCTTAATCAAATCTTCAATTTCTTCAACTATCGCTTTCACTTGCCGGTTTGTTCGCCCACTGGTGATGAGAAAGATCTCCGTAAGCGCAAAAACATCCCCCACATCTACAAAGACCGTATCTATTCCGGACTTTTCCTCAATGGCCTCCGCAGCAAGCATTAGCCATTCAGTAGATTTCAATTTAGGAAGGATTGTCGCTTGGAGTTCTTTCAAACTAGTTCCCAGCCACAAGGTCTTTACCGATGATGACTGTTATTTCAACAGCCGAGTCCGTAAGGGGTTCGTAATAGATAACGCCACCACCAAGAATTTCCTTGAAGGTTTCAACCGTCTCCGAGTTGTCAGCATCATGGTAGATTAACTCCGTTTCCCCAGTGAACTCAGAAGCGTTACCGATAATCAGAATTTGCGCACCCTCTCTAACAAGACCCGCGGAGTAATCACCCGCTAAATCCAAACCTCCTACGGCATCCAACAAGCGTACGGTCGTTCGCGCTTCCGGGCTGCTAGGCATAGGAAATGGAACCATCTCCAAAACAACGTCGCGAATAACACTCTCGTCGACGAAAGTAGCCTCAGGTGTCGAGCTTTGTGAGATCTGCACTATAACCATTTCACCTCGAGATAGCCCCCATACCATCCGTCCAAATCCAGCGTCTACCTCCCCTGGGACAGCAGATACGTTAACTTCCGCTGATAATTTTTCAATCCATTCTTGCCAAAATCCTTCTTGGCGCAGAAGTCGTAAGGAGCCAGAACCAGCAGGATCAGCCCAACTTAGAAAGTTCCCCACATCCGATGATTCAACTGAAGTAGTTACCTCATATGGGCAGCATGTCGACTCGAAAGAAAAGAACTGTCCGGCAAGAATTTCTTCATGAAGTGGATCATCAAGCACAACTGACAATGGCGAAGCAGAAGCTGTATAAGCGTCCCAGTTCGAGGGTGTCATCAGATTTGTGGTGGTAAACCCTATTGACAGAAATTCCATGAGAGATTTTTCCACTTCCTTAACATTCCCTGATTCGAATATCGAGGTAATTGTTTCCCCCTGCTTTATGTCTGTTTTGGGGTTGAGGAGTAGCAAGGACCCCCCTAGATCATTCGGGCCGAGGCTGATAATTGCAACCAGTGAAAGATTCCCGCTTTCATCAACTCCAAGAGTTAGATGCGCTGGGGTCGCAATGACGTAACTTTCATATCCCGGTTGAGTAGGGTCCACGACAATCTCGCTAAAATCCCCATCCGTTGAATTCAAAATCGCATTGGTTGCGTCCCAAATGAACAAAGGAATAGCAACCAAAAAAACGATGGTAAGCAAGGGAAGTACCCACATCCACCAAGGTCGCCCAACAAATAATTTCTTCAATCCGAGATCACCTATACAAGCCTTCTCGGTGAATATATTCCTCAACCTGTTCTGGGACCAAATGACCTATGGGTAATCCTAATTTTACAGCAGATCGTATTTCTTCTGAAGAAACATCTATTCGAGGACCATCAACAAACACGAAATTAAAATTCTCTTCTGAATCGACTCGTTGAAACCCTGGCCGTCCAACCACAATAATATCGGCATATTCTTCTATCTCTTCTGATCTGCGCCATGTCGACAGTGTACTTGCAATATCCGCACCAATGATCAACTCGTATTGCGCCTCAGAGTCTTCAGCATGCAAACTCTCAAGTGTTTCTACGGTAACTGAATCCCCCCCTCGGTCTATTTCGATACTTGAAACAGAAAAGTTGTCGTAACCTTTTACCGCCAATTTAACCATTTCGAAACGATCGTTAGAGTGCAACACCGCACGATCAACTGCCTTCTGCCATTGAATATGTGAGACGACAAAAAGTACCTCATCCAAGTCGCGATTCGAAGCAATGAAATCGGCTATAGCAAGATGCCCTAGATGGGGTGGGTCGAAACTTCCTCCCAAAATACCAAGCTTTCGTATTCTATCCACAAACATATACTACAAAAAGAGATCACAAGTTCGATAGCACAAACGACTCTTCATTAAAAAACCCCCATATTTAACGGATATTTGGCTAAATTTAAAAAAAATATTAAGAATGCTGGACATTTGATAGCAATTCCGTTAGGGTTAATGTGCTTTTAACTGGGTCGATCTCTCGGGGTCGACCTGTCTCGTGGCTTAAACCTCGGGATGTTTGTTGAATAGGCAAAACAACTCATAAAAAATTCACGAAGCACAGATCCCCCCGGTCCATGCGTTGTGGCACAGAGAATAAAGTGGCACCTCGTTTTTATACGATTGCTCTTTGTTTTAAATTTTCAACAGTCAGTCAAAAACCAACCCCCCACCGAATGTGAGAAAAAATGAGTGATTCAGTAGGTCAGTATTTAAATGAAATAGGGCTTGTACCCTTGCTTACTGCTGCGGAAGAACGCGAACTCTCCCAGCTGATTGAGAAAGGCGTCGAAGCTCGTGAACGCTTAGCCGCTGGAGAAAAAGGAATAGAACTCAAGCGCGCTGATCGAAAAGCAGCAGAAGCAAAAGACCGTTTCATACGGGCGAACCTTCGGCTCGTTGTAAGTGTTGCACGACGATATCCTTTGCCTGCAGGCATGGAACTCCTAGACCTTATCCAAGAAGGCAATCTTGGCCTAGAACACGCCGTTGACAAATTCGACTGGCGCAAAGGTTTCAAATTCTCGACCTATGCAACATTCTGGATTCGTCAGGCTATTGGTCGAGCCTTGGACCAAAAGGCCAGTTTAGTCCGTCTACCTGGCGACCGTTCAGCGAGCTTACGGGCTGCCCTTCGCCAAGTATCAGGAGATGGTGACGAACTTGATGAAGAGCACGCTCGACTTCACCGACTCACCACACCTACTTCCCTTGATCGGACCATCGGCGACGACGATAGTAACGAATTGGTTGACTTACTCCCCGATTCAAACCCTGGTCCTGAACAGTCAGTAATGGAGCAAGCCCGTGAAGTAATGGTCTACGATCTCCTAAACGTACTCGATGACAGAGCTCGCTACGCTGTTGAGCAACGTTTCGGCCTTCAAGATGGCCGCAAACGAAGCTACCGTGAAGTAGGTGAAGAGCTCGGAGTAACTGCAGAAGCTGCTCGGCGACTTGTTAAACGTGCGGTAAACATGGTTCGAGAAAATGCACCCAATCAGGTAGATATTGACGCTGCTTAATCGAAAACAGGTTTGCTCTAACCTCCTTTGGAAAATAGCTTGCCTTCTCCCCAGGAAGACGAGAGGATATTAGTGTGCTAAATCAATGGTCCCCAAGCTCATGGCGCCAATGCCCTGCCGAACAGCAACCGGATTGGCCTGATGAGGAACAAGTCAACTCTGTGCTTGATGAAATTTCCGGATTTCCTCCTTTGGTATTTGCTGGAGAGGCAAGGACCCTCAAAGAACAACTAGCCAATGTCTGCAATGGAGAAGCCCTTCTGCTTCAAGCAGGCGATTGCGCAGAATCATTCGATTCCCTATCCGCCGACGCCATAAGGGACAACCTAAAAGTTATCTTGCAAATGGCAGTGGCATTAACCTATTCCACCGGCCTACCTGTTGTGAAAGTCGGTCGAATCGCTGGACAATTTGCAAAACCAAGGTCAAGCCCTACAGAGACGCAAGATGATCTAGAGCTCCCCTCTTTCCGAGGCCATATTGTGAACGACCCAAATTTCGATGCTGGATCGCGCGAAGCCAATCCGCGACGACTACTTCAGGCCTACCATCAAAGCTCTTCGACACTGAACCTCCTACGCGCATTTACTAGGGGCGGATTTGCTAACCTTGCCCAAGTTCACTCATGGAATCAAGAATTTGTTGCGAATAGTCCAGCCGGAGAGCATTACCGGGTGATAGCAGACGGGATAACCGATGCGTTGGCTTTCATGAAAGCGTGTGGAGTGACTTCTCTTAATAATTCCGCTTTAAACGAAGTTGATTTTTATACCAGTCACGAAGCTTTGCTTCTTGGGTATGAAGAAGCGCTCACTAGAACCGATTCAACGACTGGGGATTGGTATGATTGCTCTGCCCACATGCTTTGGATTGGGGAAAGAACTCGCCAAATAGACGGCGCTCATATCGAATTTCTCCGCGGAGTCCAAAATCCTCTTGGCTGCAAAATTGGCCCAACAGTAACACCAGAGGAAGTTTTAAGAATCTGTGAGATTCTGAATCCTGATTCCGTTCCGGGACGCCTAACTCTCATCTCACGTTTCGGAGCAGACAATATCGAATCTTGCCTACCTCCCATTGTTGAAGCTGTTACTAATGCTAGCCATCCAGTTGTTTGGGCTTGCGATCCAATGCATGGGAATACTTTCACGAGTTCAAACGGTCACAAAACGAGAGATCTTGATGATATTCTTTCAGAATTAAGCCGTTTTTTCTCTATTCATCAGTCATTGGGGACCTGGGCAGGTGGCATCCATGTTGAGTTAACAGGAGGCAACGTCACTGAATGTTTAGGTGGCGCAGACAAGTTATCAGACGACGACTTGCACCTCCGATATGAGACCATGTGTGACCCGCGATTAAATGCATCCCAAAGCTTGGAGCTAGCTTTCTTGGTGGCAGAACAGTTGCGACAAGGCTAGTCTTCAAACCAATTTCTCGACAAAGGCTTCTAATTGGCGAAGATTCCGAACCTCAAAGGTTCCTTCACAATAGTCGCTGTACTCACTCACAATTGAATCACCCGTATCCCAGTAACTTCTGGGCTCGGGATTTAGCCAGAAGACTTTGCGAGCTTTAGATTCAAGTTCTTTTACCACCCATGACTGAGATGCGTGATAATTGTTTCTTGCATCTCCGAGAATCATGACGGTCGTTTTGGGACCTACATCTTTCCCGTACTTTTCGTTGAATACCTCAAACGCATGGCCATAGTCCGAATGTCCATCCACCCATATAACATCAGCTTCAGTGTTTACACGATGAATCGCTGCTGTAATATCATCAACTCCCTCAAAATATTTCGTTACCTCATCGATCCCGTCTATGAACACAAATGAGCGTACTTTTGAGAACTGGCTGTTTAGCGCATACACGAGATGCAAGGTGAAGCGCGCAAAAGC
>CAJWET010000117.1 GCA_913031515.1 uncultured Acidimicrobiaceae bacterium
TATTTCCAATGGCATTAATTGGCCAAGAAGTTTCACAAGACAGAGAGATTGAAATTCCAGAACCAGTAAGAAATATATATAAACAATGGAGACCATCGCCTTTATTTAGAGCAAGAAATCTTGAAAAATTTTTAGATACTCCAGCAAAAATTTATTACAAATATGAAGGAGTTAGTCCAACAGGTAGTCACAAACCAAATACTGCAATAGCACAAGCTTTTTACAACAAAGAAGAAGGAACTAAAAAAATTGCTACTGAAACTGGAGCTGGTCAGTGGGGAAGTTCTTTGGCCTTTGCATGTCAAATATTTGGAATCGAATTAGATGTGTATATGGTTAAAGTAAGTTATCAACAAAAGCCATACAGGAGAGCTCTAATGGAAAGTTTTGGAGCAAGATGTGTAGCTAGTCCCAGTAAAGAAACAGAATCTGGTAAAGCTATTCTTAAAGATTCACCAGATAGCACTGGAAGTTTAGGGATTGCTATATCGGAAGCAGTAGAAATGGCGGCACAAAGAGATGACACAAAATATGCATTGGGCAGTGTTTTAAATCACGTTTTACTTCACCAAACTATAATAGGACAAGAAGCAATAAAACAATTAGAAATAGCGGGCGACAATCCTGATGTTATAGTTGGTTGTACAGGGGGAGGATCAAATTTTGCTGGTATTGCATTTCCATTTATAGGTAGAAATTTAAGAGGAGAAAGTAAAACAAAAATTATTGCCGTAGAACCTGCAAATTGTCCTTCACTAACTAAAGGAAAATTTGCTTATGACTTTGGAGATACTGGACACCTAACTCCGTTAGTAAAAATGCATACTTTAGGGTCAGCTTTTGTACCTCCAGGATTTCATGCCGGTGGCCTTAGATATCATGGAATGTCTCCGCTTGTTAGCCATCTTGCAGAAGAGGGAGAAATTGAACCTACGGCTTATAAACAAATAGAATGCTTTGATGCTGGTATTCAATTTGCAAAGGCAGAAGGGATACTTCCTGCTCCAGAAGCTAATCACGCCGTAAAAGGAGCTATTGTGGAAGCTTTAAAAGCTAAAGAAGAAGGTAAAAGCAAAACTATATTATTTAACTTATGTGGTCATGGACATTTTGATATGCAAGCTTATGGAGATTATTTTGATAATAAACTTTCCGATGATGCTTACAATGAAATCATTGCCCAGAAAGCCCGCGTTTACTCGAACCTATTCGTGATGGATTTTGAAACGTTCGCATCTCCAAATTGGTTGGAGGAGGATGGGGTACACCTCACTCCCGATGGATACATCAGCCGAACAGCATTTATCATTACTGAGTTAGGACTCAACTGATGCGTTTAAAGTTATTAGTAGCACTCATAGCTGCCATTCTCGTATCAGTTGCGTGCGCGAATTCTTCACAATCTGTCGTTACCTCTGGCCGGATTGCAACCCCGACACCAGTTACTACCCCGACACCAGTTCCTACCCCGACACCAGTTCCTACCCCGACACCAGTTCCTACCCCGACGCCAGTTCCTACCCCGACACCAGTAACGGCCGAAGCAATTTATGAACCAGAAGTAGAGCAATGGCGAGTCCCCGTGGTAGAAGCCTTACAGGAATATGGACTAGGAGATGAAGAGAAGACATTCATGCGGGTCCTTCGATGTGAAAGTTTCGGCGATCCGGATGCTAAAAACCCAGAAAGTGGAGCTTCGGGACTCATGCAGCACATACCGTCGTATTGGCCCGACCGCGCAACAGCCGCGGGCTTTCATGGGGCTTCACCTTTTGATCCGATGGCGAACATTTACGCGGCCGTGTGGCTGCTAGACGTTGGAGGATGGTCCCACTGGGAGTGCTATTAAACTCCGGACCATTTTAAATTGCTAGTAGAATTTTAAGATGAGCAACCTTCCGCATCTGGATAAATTGATGAATGTGCCAAATTCCGCGGTAGAAGAATTCGCACACAAGGGCCATACCTGCATTAGGGGATTGGCAACACTAGAAGAAATCGCTTACTTTCGGCCAGCAATAGAAGAAACCGCTACTGCTGGAAGATACGATCATCGTCCTCTGGAAGAGCGAGATACTTACGGGCGAGCTTTCCTTCAAGTGCATAACCTTTGGCAAAGAGATACGACATGCAAAGGGTTTGTCTTCGCGAAACGATTCGCGCATGTAGCGGCCACGTTGTTAGGAGCAGACGGGGTTCGCCTTTACCATGATCAATCACTCTTCAAAGAGCCAAATGGAGGGTACACACCCTGGCACCAAGATCAGGTCTATTGGCCCTTGGAAAGCGGAAAGACAGTCACCATGTGGATGCCTCTTGTAGAAATAACAGCAGAGATTGGTTCTATGCATTTCGTTACCGGATCCCATAAATTCGGGAACGTTGATGCAGGGTCTATCTCAGATGAATCACATCAAAAGATCACCCAATGGGTAAGTGATAATTCCCTCAACGAAGAAAGCTATGGGCCTATGCAATCAGGTGATGCGACTTTTCACGCTGGTTCTACACTCCATAGAGCAGGTCCGAACCCAACATCCCATGAGCGGCCCGTGATGACTGTGATCTTTGTAGCTGATGGAACACGGATTACAGAACCGACACCATTGCAAGGCTTTGATCTAAGACTTTGGCTCGGAGGGAAACAGCCAGGAGAACTCGTGGATAGTCCAATGAACCCCCTACTTTACCCATAGAAACCGTAAGGTTAGCTACTCCGACTATCTTTGCGGCCGGTGAGTTGGTTTGCATGACCCCAATAGCCCTTGGGGGGCCGAGAAGGCGTTGAAACTTATCGAATTTCCGATTACTGGTGTCACCGCCGCCACGATCTCCGCAACCGCGAGCGCATCGTCTAATGCTTGATGGGCATTCGCAATTTCTATTCCGAACGCAGCGGTTACGTCAATGAGCTTTCGAGATATCGCTGTAGTAGGTGCAAAATCAGCTGCTTTCATCGTGTCCCAATGCGGGAACAAAATCCCATTTGGCAAGAGTTCCGCTCGTGACAATTCTGCGCGGAGGAAACCAAGATCGAAGTTAGCGTTATGCGCAACTAATACCTTGTTATCTAGCAATGATGAAAGATCCCCAGCAATTTCCGTGAAGTTTGGTGCATCCTTTAGCCATTCTCGTTTAATGCCATGGACGTGAGTTGCTCCCAGTTTTACGTCGTTTCCAGGATTCACCAGTGTTGTCCATCCGTTGCCAACTTTCCCTTGATAGACGGTTACGACAGCAACTTCTATAACCCTGTCGCGCTTCGAAGAGAAACCCGTAGTTTCAAAATCGAAACAAGCAAATTCCACCTCATTAAAAGGGATCTTCTCATTGGTTCCCCTGCCGTTCATTCAATTCCACTCTTTGAGGAGCCTATTGATGTAATCACATCTTGATTCGAGTTGAACCATTTACCGCCTGACACTATCTCTTCAACCGTTTCTCCAGCATCCACCCAACCAGTGAACCCTTCTTCGAGGTGGGCAACATTTTCATATCCGAGTTCCATCATCGTGACTGTTGCTAGGGCAGATCTCCAGCCAAGGGAACAATAGAGAACGTATCGTTTTTCCGGAGAGAACTCTTCTCGGTAATAGGGGCTCGAAGAATCGACCCACCATTCAAGCATTCCGCGTGGCGCGGATATTGCCCCTGGGATTCCCCCTTGTAATAAGCGTTCTCTGAAATCCCGAACATCCACCAAGATGGAATTCCCTCCGGCAATTTCCTCCTTGGCTTCTTGGACAGAGAGCTCCTCAATGGCCATTTTTGCTTCATTGACCAGATCCTCAATAGTTCGCCCTGACATACCTATACGGTACCTGAACTCCCTCAGCGGGGAGTAGTTGAAAAAAAAGATTCAGGATTTTGATTTCATTATGTGTTCTGTAGTCTGATGATGGTACTCAATTATCAACGGAGGGCATGGATGGCGATTTATGGGGCAGAGACGACCACAGATGAAATCCTAGAAGGGCTCGACCTCAACGGTCGGCATTTTATGATCACTGGAGCTTCAAGTGGATTAGGGGAAGAGTCAGCAAGGGCGCTCAGCAATGCTGGCGCAACCGTAACAATGCTTGCAAGAAACCAAGACAAACTTGATGCAGCAGTGGAGCGCATCAAAACAAATGTTCCCATGGCAGGTATTCAAACAGGAATAGTTGACCTCGCCGACCTCTCAAGTATCCGATCCTACGCTGAAGGTTTCTTACAGAAAGAAACAACCATCGATGTCCTTATCAACAATGCAGGGATCATGGCTTGTCCATTCATGCAAACTAAAGATGGTTACGAAATGCAATTCGGAACAAATCACATAGGGCACTTCCTATTAACGAATCTTCTAATGCCAGCAATCCTGAAAGGCCAAAGCCCAAGAATCATAAATCTTTCCTCTGCCGGTCATACACATTCTGACGTGAACCTAGAGGATCCGAATTACGAAAAAACTGAATATAACGCGTGGGAATCCTATGGCCGCAGCAAGAGCGCCAACATCCATTTCACCCGTGAACTTGTCCGGCGATACGAGAGCGAGCTCCAAAGTTTCGCAGTTCATCCAGGTGTCATTATCACCGAACTTGGTCGCCACTTGACCCCAGAACTCATGGAGGAAATGGTCGAACGAGTCAAAGCACGGTCAACGTCGTCATCCGAAGCGAAAGAAACTGGAGGTCTACCTTTCAAATCTATGGAAGCTGGAGCAGCCACACAAGTATGGGCTGCTACCACAAGTGATCTCGAAGAGAACAATGGGGCGTATCTCGGTGATTGTCAAGTAGGTGTTGAAGGTGGAAACCCTAGTGAAAATGGCTACCTCCCATACATCTACAACGAAGAAACAGCGAAAGAGCTATGGGCGCTTAGCGAACAACTCGTACAACAGGAATTCCTTTCCAACTGATACATAAATAGCCACTCCGCTATTCTGGGTATGAAGCGAAGAAACGAGGACTCATGTCAGGATTGGTACCGAATATAGATCCAGATGGTTTGCTCGAATACTCGGTGGTCTATACCGACCGAGCAGTAAACCATATGTCAGAATCCTTTCAGAGTGTGATGAATGATATCTCGACCACGCTCTGTTCTGTCTACAACGCCGATGCGGTAGCGGTAGTACCGGGAAGCGGAACTTTCGGCATGGAAGCAGTGGCTAGACAGTTCGCTTCCGATAAACACGTTCTC